>JAYVKX010000154.1:0-2582 GCA_043768005.1 Novosphingobium sp.
AAGCTGGGCGGAGATAATCCGCTGCTCAAGGAAAGCCGCGCCAGGCTGAAATAGAACAGGCGGCCCGAAGGACGCCTTTCAACCCCTCACAAGGCTTCACCTTGCTTCTGCCAGAGCAGATGTGGGATTTCTGCAGGCGTTGCATCCAGGTGACATGCTTTGCGGCTCGACAAGGGGGCAAGCTGACGCCATGCGCTTTGGCAAGGTTTGGTTCTAAGGAATTGCGTATGGCCGGTGTTCTGGATGGGGTTACGGTGATCGAACTGGCCGGGATCGGTCCGGGGCCATTCACCGGAATGATGCTGGCTGATCATGGCGCGCACGTAATCCGGGTTGAACGGCCGGGCAATTCGGGCCGGTTTGGCGATGGCGGCAACCGCGATATCCTCAATCGCAACCGGGAACGGATCGAGCTTGATCTCAAGGATCCGGCAGCGATTGCACAGCTCAAGCAACTGGCTTGCAGTGCCGATGCGCTGATCGAGGGCTATCGCCCCGGGGTGATCGAGCGGTTGGGGATTGGACCGGATGTGCTGCTGGCAACAAACCCAAAAATCGTGATCGGGCGGATGACCGGCTGGGGTCAGGACGGGCCGATGGCGCCGCTTGCCGGACATGACATCAATTATATCGCGCTGAGCGGTGCGCTCCACAGCTATGGCCGCAAGGGCGAAAAGCCAAGCTTTCCGGTCAATGCAGTGGGTGATTTTGGCGGCGGCGGGATGATGCTGGCCTTCGGGATTCTCGCAGGGATCCTCAGTGCGCGCAGTAGCGGCAAGGGCCAGGTGGTTGATTGCGCGATGGTGGATGGCGCAGCAATCCTATCGGCGATGACCTATTCGTTCTTTGGCAACGGCCAGTGGCGCGATGAGCGCGGGGTTAATCTGCTCGATTCGGGCGCGCATTTCTACGACACTTATGAAACGGCGGATCGCAAATGGATCTCGCTCGGCTCGATCGAGCCGCAGTTTTACACGATCCTGCTCGAAAAAACCGGGCTGACTGGCGATCCTGACTTTGCCCAGCAGCTGAACCCGAACAAATGGGACGAGCTGAAACTGCGGCTTACCGCATTGTTCCTGACCAAGACGCGCGACGAATGGTGCGCGCTGATGGACGGCACCGATATTTGCTTTGCCCCGGTGCTCAGCCTGGCCGAGGCTCCGCAGCATCCGCACAATGTTGCGCGCGGAACCTTTGTGGAAGCTGGCGGAATGATCCAGCCAGCCCCTGCGCCGCGGTTCTCGCTCACGCCTGCTCCGCCGGTCAAACTTTAGGGGGCGCTTCGGGGATGAGCCGCATCGATCCATTGGTGCGGCTGCTGATCGCCGCCATCGTGCTGGCTAGCCTGCTTCCGGTAAGCGGATCATGGCGCGATGCCGCGCAGTTTGCCTCCAACGCCGCAGTATTCGTGCTGTTTTTCCTGAACGGTGTGCGATTGCCCCGGCACGAGGTGATGGCCGGTCTTGGCAATCACCGCCTGCTCTGGCCACTGGTCGGCTGGGTGTTTGCGGTGATGCCGGCTGCAGGCTGGGCGCTGTGGCAGCTGGGCGCAGGCTGGATGCCGCCGCTGGTGGCGCTGGGGTTCCTGTTTCTGGGGACGCTGCCCTCAACCGTCCAGTCAGCCACGGCCTATAGCTCGCTGGCGGGCGGCAATGTGGCAAGTTCGGTGGTGGCCGCAGCCTTGCTCAACATCCTGGGCGTATTCATCACCGCACCGCTGTTTTCGGCGCTGGCTGGCGGGGCCGGAGCCTGGTTTCACAGCGACGGGCTGATCAAGGTGGTGATGATCCTGCTGGTGCCGTTCTTTCTGGGTCAGGTGGTTCAGGATCAGCTGGGCGGCTGGGTCAATAGCCATCGGAGCCTGGTAACCTGGATGGACCGCGGTTCAATCGCGATCGCAGTCTATGTCGCATTCTCGGGCGCGGTGGAGCAGGGAATCTGGAGCCGGGTCGATGGCTCAGGCTGGCTGATGCTGGGGATCGGCTGCACGGTCATGCTGACGATCGGCTATGGCGGAGCATGGCTGCTGGGCGGACTGCTTGGCCTGCCGCGCGGCGACCGGATTTCGATGTTGTTTGCCGGAGCGCAGAAAAGCATCGCGATGGGCGCGCCGCTGGCCACGGTGCTATTTGCGCCTGAGGCGGCGGGTATCATCCTGTTGCCGGTGCTGGTTTATCATCTGGTGCAGCTGGTCATCTCTGCTCCCTTGGCGGTGCGGCTCGCTAATCGGACCTGACCCTAATCGGACCTGATCGCGCTCTCCAGTTCGCCATCGGGGAATTTGCGGTTGTGCCGCACTGACCACCACAGCGATGCGCCGATCATGATCGCCCCGATCAGCCCGGTTACCGATTCTGGTACGTGGTAGCGCGCCGAAAGCAGCATGATCGCGCCCAGCGCGATGATTGCCCAGAAAGCCCCATGCTCAAGATAACGATATTCCGAAAGCGTGCCTTTCTTGACCAGCATGATGGTCATTGATCGCACGAACATCGCCCCGATCGACAGACCCAGCGCAATGACCACCATATTATTGGACAGTGCAAAAGCACCGATCACGCCGTCAAAGCTGAATGAGG
>JAYVKX010000155.1:0-2733 GCA_043768005.1 Novosphingobium sp.
TGACGCATTTGGCCAATTGTCTGGCCAGATCGATGCCATGCGGATGGGCCAGGAAGAGGTGCGCGCGGAAGCAGCACGGCTGGGTAATTCGCTGCGTAACGCCCCCAAGGCGCGCGGACGTTGGGGGGAACAACAGCTCCGCAATGTGCTGGAGCAATGCGGCCTTGCCGAACACACCGATTTTGCCACCGAGCAATCGATCGAAACCGATGAAGGCCGTCTGCGCCCCGATGCGATCGTGCGGGTGCCGGGCAACAAGCTGCTGGTGATTGATGCCAAGGTTTCGCTGAACGCCTATCAGGATGCCTATGAGGCGGCGGATGACGCGGCGCGCTCCAAGGCGCTCGACGCCCATGTGGTTTCGATGAAAACCCATATTCAGATGCTCGGGGCCAAAAGTTATCAGAGCCAGTTCGAGGAAGCGCCCGATTATGTACTGATGTTCGTGCCGGGCGAGCATTTCGTGGCCGCCGCGCTCGAACAGGAACCGGAGCTGTGGAATTTCGCCTTTGAGCGGCGGGTGCTGCTGGCGACCCCGACCAATCTGGTCGCGATTGCCCGCACGATTGCTCAGGTCTGGCGGCAAGATGGCCTCGCCAAGGAAGCGCGCGAGATCGGCAGGATGGGCGGGGAGCTGTATGATCGCCTCGCCGTTGTAGCCGAACATCTCAAGCGGGTTGGCTCAGGCCTCAACGGCGCGGTTGATAATTACAATAAATTCGTAGGCAGTTTTGAACGCAACGTCTTGTCCGCCGGTCGCAGGCTCAAGGACAAACACATCGAAATCGGCAAGCGCGAGATTGAGGATGTTCCGCTGGTCGAAGCCTTGCCGCGCTATGGCTCTGCCGAGGAAACAGCAGACCCCGTCAATGACGAGGCTGCCGAATAGGCCGGGCGATCAATCCAGCGCCGCCAGCGCCTCATAGGCCAGCACTGCGGCTGCTACAGCGGCGTTCAGACTATCCGCGCGGCCTTTCATCGGCAGGGTGACGCGCAGATCGCAGGCGTCCTCATACTCCGCCGGAAGCCCGCGCGATTCATTGCCGACCATCAAGAAGCAGGGCGCAGCATAGGCCGCGCCGCGATAGCCGGTTGCATCGCGCAGCGAAGCGGCGACCAGTTGCCCGCTGCCGCTGCGCAGCCACGGCAGAAATTCATCCCACCGGGTCTGTGCGATGCGTTGCGTAAAGATCGCCCCCATGCTGGCGCGCACCGCTTCGACCGAGAAGGGGTCGGTGCAATCGTCGAGCAGGATCAGCCCGCCCGCGCCCACCGCATCGCCAGTGCGCAACATGGTGCCAAGGTTGCCCGGATCGCGCAGCGCCTGCGCCACCAGCCAGATCCTGGCCGAGGTGCGGTTGATGCCCGCAAGGCTGGTGTCAAATTCGGCAAAGACCCCGGCAACGGCCTGCGGATTGTCCTTGCCGGTGACTTTGGCGAGGATATCTTCGTCCATCTCGATCACTTCGCCGCCCGCCGCCAGAACGTCTGCCTCCAGCGTATCAAGCAAAGGATGCGTCTGGCGCCCGGTGGCCATTACCAGCATTTCGGGCAATTTGCCGCTGGCCCGCGCATCGGTCAGCAGGCGCAGCCCCTCGGCGAGGAATTTGCCTTCCTGCTTGCGGTGTTTCTTCTCACGAAGCGAGCGGATGAACTTGACCGTGGGGTTGGAATATCCGGTGATCTTGCGGCGCATACCCGGTACCCTCAATCCTCGCCGAAGCCGTCCTTGACCAGCCCGACCAGCTTGCACAGCGCGGTTTGGGCCCCATCGCCGTGGACGTGGATCAGGATCGAATCGCCCTTAGCCGCGCCCAGCATCATCAGCCCCAGGATCGATCCACCAGCGGCATCCGCGCCGTCCTTGGCCACGCGAACCTGCAGGCCATCGGGCAATTTGGCCACGGCATTGACGAATTTGGCACTGGCGCGGGCATGAAGCCCCCGGTTGTTGACGATTTCAACCGTCTCGCTCACCTCGTTCATGCCTCATGCCCCAGAAACTCCGAAGCGACGGTGATATAATTACGCCCTGCATCGCGCGCGGCGCGGGTTGCGCAGGACACATCCATGGTCTTGCGCGCGCCGGCCAGGCGGATCAGCATCGGCAGATTGATCCCGGCAATCACCTCAACCTGGCCCGCCTGCATCAGCGAAATAGCTAGGTTAGAGGGGGTGCCGCCGAACAGATCGGTCAGGATAATCGCTCCCTCGCCGCTATCAACCACCTTGACCGCATCAGCGATTTCGCGGCGGCGGGCTTCCATATCGTCATTGGGACCGATGCAGACGGTGGCCACGGCTTCTTGCCGGCCGACAACGTGCTGCATCGCATGCACGAATTCCTCGGCAAGTTTACCGTGAGTTACCAGGATCATACCGATCATGCGGGGCTGCAGCTCCAAAACTTCGGTCCGGCGAATCCCGCCGCAAAGTGGCGCAGGCCAATGGAGCCGTCTGCGGCCACGGTCAATCCTTTCCTGCAGTCAGTTCGGGTTTACCTTCGACCAGATCGGCCGCCCGAGAGCCAAGATTGCGGTGGAGCAGCGTCGGCGCATAGCCTGTAGCGCGCAGGTCAGCGGCGATCTGCTCGGCAGTAAACACCGATCGGTGCCGCCCGCCGGTGCAACCAAACGCGATATTCACATAGGCCTTGCCCTGCGCCTGATACCGCGGGAGTAACAGCAGGATCAGATCGCGGATCCGGGCATAGGCCTCGGCAAAAGCGGGATC
>JAYVKX010000156.1:0-2011 GCA_043768005.1 Novosphingobium sp.
CAGGAATTCGGTGCTCGGCGCGCCAGCCCCGATGGTTTCAACCATGCGCTGTTCGGCGATACAGGCATAGCCGCGCCCGCCGTCTGCCACCGGGCGTCCCGGTGAGCCATCGGGATCGCGGTTGGAAACGGTGCCCGATCCGATGATCGAACCCGCCCCGATCCGCCGCGTTTTGGCCAGGTGCGCGATCAACGTACCGAAATCAAACGTGCAGTCCTCACCCGCTTCGATCCGGCCAAACGGCTGGCCGCCAAGATCAATCTGCACCTGCTTGTTCAGCCGTCCGCCGCTCCACGCCTCACCCAGCGCATCGGGGGTAACGAACACGGGGGAGAAATGCGTGGCGGGCTTGGATTGGACAAAGCCAAAGCCCTTGGCCAGTTCCCCCGGGATCAGATTGCGCAACGACACATCGTTGACCAGCCCGATCAGGCGAATGTAGCCCAGCGCCGCGGCTGGCGATACGCCCTGCGGCACATCGCCCGTCACCACGCAGATCTCTGCCTCCATGTCGCAGCCCCAGGCCTCGTCCGCCAGCGTGATCGGCTCGCGCCCGCCGCGCAGATCATCGCTGCCGCCCTGATACATCAGCGGATCGTGCCAGAAACTGTCCGGCAATTCGCTCCCGCGTGCCTTGCGCACCAGTTCAACGTGATTGACGTAGGCCGAACCATCCGCCCACTGGAAGGCGCGCGGCAGGGGGGCTGCAGCCTCGCGCTCATGGAAGCGTTTTTGCGGGACTGCCCCGTGCTCAAGCTCGGTCGCCAGCGCTTCGAGCGCCGGGGCCAGCCGATCCCAATCATCCAGCGCGCCTTGCAGCGTCGGCACGATATGATCGGCATCGGCATACCACGCCAGATCATGCGAAACTACGATCAACCGGCCATCGCGGCCTTGCGGAAGGGAGGCCAGTTTCATGCGATTGTTCCTTTGCTTGGCAAATGTTCTGCGTGATCGATCCGGGTGCCTTCCAGCGCGCGGACCTGATCGGAAATACGGGCGAGCAATGATTTGAACTGGTTGCGCTCAGCCGGGCCGAGCGTCTCGAAAAGGCGGCGTTCCATTTCCAGCGCCAGCGGCATGATCTCGCCATGCACCGCCTGGCCCGCACCGGTCAGCTCCAGATGGTGCGAGCGGCCATCGCTGGCATTGGGGCTGCGCGCGGCCAGTCCGCGCACTTCCAACATCTTGCAGGCGCGGTTGACCGCCACCTTGTCCATCCGCGTCGCCCCCACCAGCTCGCGCTGGGTCTGCGGGCCGGCATCGCCCAGCATCGCCATGACCCGCCACTCCGGAATTTTCAGGCCAAACCGCGCGCGATATTCCTCGGCAATAGTGTCGCTCACCGCGTTCGAGGTAACCGACAGCAAATAGGGCAGAAAATCAGCAAGGCGGGAAGACTTCACGGCCATCATTTATCCGGTTCCTGTTGCAACCATTTTGCTAGGGCGGCAGCGGGCCAAGCGCAATGGTATATAGCAGGGGCCTAGGCCGGTTTGACCGCTTCTGGCGCAGCAGCGGCGATGGCGGGCAGCTGGCGCAGCGCTTCATCGATGCGGACCAGCCGGGGGAAGCGATCCAGCGGAACCGCAAACCGGCGCGCACTGTAAAGCTGGGGCACCACACAAACATCGACCAGATTGGGCGTATCTGCGCCAAACAGGCCCACTTCCGGCGCGCCTGCTTCCAGAGCGGCCAGCCCATCGCCCATCCAGCGGTGCATCCATGCGCTCACCCCGGCATCATCCTGGCCAAGTTCGCGGCGCAGATAATTGGCAATGCGCAGGTTCTGCAGCGGGTGAACCTCAGAAATAATTGTCATCGCCTGCGCCAGCACCTTGGCCCGGCCCGCAGGATCGCGCGGCAGCAGCACCGGCTGCTCTGGCCGGGTTGCATCAAGGTAATCGATGATCGCCAGTGATTGAGCCAGCTGTTGCCCATCGATTTCCAGCACCGGCACCAGCGCCAGCGGATTGCGCGCGCGGAATTCTTCGCCGCGCTGCTCGCCGCT
>JAYVKX010000157.1:0-3391 GCA_043768005.1 Novosphingobium sp.
GGCCGGGCGAAGCAGTTTAACGAAGCGATGCAAGCCGCCAAGGGCTGCGGCACGGTGGATGCCATCGCCGCTGGCATCGGTGCCCAGGTGGTCGGCAACGATCAGCTGAAGGCCCGCGATCTGCCCAAGGCCTTGCAGGATATGCTGCTCAAGCTGAGCATTGGTGAGAACACCCCGCCGTTCGGCTCGGTCGCCGATGGGGTGCGGGTGCTGGTGCTGTGCGGCCGCGATGATCCGCAGGTTGAAAACGGACCCAACTTTGACCAGCTCCAGCAACAGATGGAGGATGATCGCGTCAACAAGCGCGCCCAGACCTATCTGCGCGATCTTCGCCGCGATGCGGTGATCGACTACAACTAAGGTGAGCGTGATGGCCCCGCTTGCGGTGTCGCTGGGCGATCCCGCTGGCGTCGGGCCGGAACTGATCGCCGCAGCCTGGGCGCGGCGCGAGGAGATGGCGTTGCCGCCATGCTTTGCGGTGGGCGGCGCAGGCCTGCTAGCCCAGGCTGCGGCACGGCGCGGGATCGCTGTGCCGATCCAGCGGATCGCTTCGCCGGGTGAGGCAGTCGCGGTGTTCGGATCGGCGCTGCCGGTGCTGGGCGATATCGATGGAACCTATCGCCCCGGTGAGCCCGATCATGCCGGAGCAAAGCTGGCGCTGGCCTCGCTGACCGAGGCGACTCGGCTGGCTATCACGGGCGAGGCAGGCGGGATAGTGACTGGCCCCATCGCCAAGTCGTTGCTGGCCGAAATTGGTTTCAACTTTCCCGGTCAGACCGAGTTCGTTGCCGATGCTTGCGGGATCGCTGCACAGGATGCGGTGATGATGTTGGCGGGGCCAAATTTGCGGACCGTTCCGTTGACGGTTCACATCGCGCTGGCGCAGGTGCCATCCGCACTGACTATAGCGCTGATCGAGCGGCGTTGCAGGATCGTTGCAGCAGCGTTGCAGGCCGATTTCGGGATCGTCTCACCCCGCCTCGCCGTGGCTGCGCTCAACCCGCACGCCAGCGAAGACGGGCGTTTTGGCGATGAGGAAGCGCGGATCATCGCGCCCGCCATCGCCGCATTGCGCGCCGCCGGGATCGATGCCACCGGTCCCCATCCGGCCGATGCGTTATTTGCGGCCCGCGCCCGCGAAACCTATGATGTGGCGCTGTGCATGTACCACGATCAGGCGCTCATCCCGTTGAAAGCACTTGATTTTGATAATGGTGTCAACATCACGCTGGGCCTGCCGATCATCCGCAGCTCACCCGATCACGGCACCGCTTTTGCCATCGCAGGCAAGGGTATTGCCGATGCCGGAGCAACCATCGCAGCAATCAGAATGGCCGGTGAATGCGCCGCCCGGCGGGCCGCAAAGTGACCCTCCCCCCCTTACGCGAAGTCATCGCCGCTCACGGCCTGTTCGCCACCAAGGCACTGGGCCAGAACTTCCTGTTCGACGAACAACTACTCACCAGAATCGCCGCAATTCCGGGGAATTTGCAAGGCCGCGCCGTACTGGAAATCGGCCCTGGCCCGGGCGGGCTGACCCGCGCCCTGCTGCGCGCCGGAGCGCGGGTAACGGCGATCGAAATGGACCGCCGCTGCCTGCCCGCACTGGCCGAATTGCAAGACGCCTTCCCCGGCCAGCTCACCGTGATCGAGGGTGATGCGGTGAAGATTGATCCGGTGACGCTGTTCACTGAACCATATGATATTGTTGCTAATCTTCCCTATAATGTCGGTACTGCGCTGTTCGTTGGCTGGCTAGGCGGAGAAGCCTGGCCGCCGAAGTGGCGCTCGCTAACGCTGATGTTCCAGCAGGAAGTCGCCCAGCGGATCATCGCCGAACCGGGCGGCGGTGCCTTTGGCCGACTGGCGATTTTGGCGCAGTGGCGCTCGGTCGCCAAGCTCGCCATGAAGGTCCACCGCAGCGCCTTCACCCCGCCGCCCAAGGTGATGTCGGCGATCATCCATGTGGTGCCAGAACCGATGCCCGAAGGCGTCTCGGCCAGGATGCTCGAACGCGTCACCGAAGCCGCCTTTGGCCAGCGCAGAAAGATGCTACGGCAGAGCCTGAAGGGCCTGCCCGGCGCGCTGGCCGCATTGGAGCAACTGGGGATCGATCCCGCGCGGCGAGCGGAAACCTTGAGCGTGGCAGAATTTATCAGCGTTGCGCGGGTACTTAGCTAGCTTTCTTCCGCCGCCGCCAAGCATGCAGCAGCGGCTCGGTATAGCCGCTGGGCTGTTCAACTCCCTTGAACACCAGTTCGCAGGCCGTCTGAAACGCCAGACTGCTCTCCCAGTTACCCGCCATCGGCTCATACAGTGAATCGCCCGCATTCTGGGCATCGACCTTGGCGGCCATGCGCTGGAGCGAAGTGATTACCTGCTCCTTTGTGCAGACGCCATGGAGCATCCAGTTGGCCATATGCTGGCTGGAAATCCGCAGTGTCGCGCGATCTTCCATCAGACCTATGTCATTGATATCCAGCACTTTCGAGCAACCAATCCCCTGATCGATCCAGCGCACGACATAGCCGAGCAGACCTTGGGCGTTATTATCCAGTTCTGCGCAAATTTCGGCTTCGGACCAATTGACGCCCTGCGCCAGCGGCACGGTCAGCAGCGCCTCGAGCGATGGAATCGCCTCTTTGGCAAGATCGCGCTGCACATCGAACACCCCGACTTGATGATAATGCATGGCGTGAAGCGTTGCGGCGGTGGGCGATGGCACCCAGGCGGTGTTGGCCCCGGCGCGGGGATGGCCGATCTTTTCGATCATCATCGCGTGCATCCGATCCGGCGCGGCCCACATCCCCTTGCCGATCTGCGCCTTGCCCGAAAGTCCGCAGGCAAGGCCGATGGTGACGTTGCGCTTTTCATAGGCCGCGATCCAGCCGCTGGCCTTCATCTCGGCCTTGCGGATCATCGGCCCGGCGCGCATCGAGGTGTGGATCTCGTCACCCGTCCGATCGAGGAAACCGGTGTTGATAAACACGATCCGGTCTTTCACCGCATGAATGCAGGCGGCAAGATTAGCCGAAGTCCGCCGTTCCTCGTCCATCACACCCACCTTGATGGTGTGGCGTGGCAGGGTGAGCAGATCCTCCACGCCGTCGAACAGATCATTGGTAAAGCCGGCCTCTTCCGGCCCGTGCATCTTGGGTTTGACGATATAGATGCTGCCTTCGCGGGAGTTGCGATATTTGCCGAGGCCAGCCACATCCTGCGCGCCCACCGCGCTGCTTATCACCGCATCCATGATCCCTTCGGGGATCTCGCCGCCATCGCCCAGCAGGATCGCCGGATTGGTCATCAGATGGCCGACATTGCGGACGAACAACAGGCTGCGCCCCGGCAGGGTCAGCGCGGTGCCATCCCTGGCGGTCCATTGCCGATC
>JAYVKX010000158.1:0-10176 GCA_043768005.1 Novosphingobium sp.
ATCGCCCGGATCCCGCGCGATCTGTTCAAACTGGCCGCCTACCCGGGCTATGCCGGGCTGCTAGTTCTGCTGCTGCTGGTCGAGCTGATCGGCGGGATCGGCGGCGGCAGCCAGCGCTGGCTCAACCTTGGCTTCATGACCCTGCAACCGTCCGAACTGATGAAACCGGGGATCGTGCTGGTCATGGCACGGTTTTATGACACCCTCCCACCCGCCATGACCAAAAGCTGGCGGGCGCTGCTGCCTGCCGCCGCGCTGCTGGGTGTGCCCGCGCTGCTGGTCATGCTGCAGCCTGATCTTGGCACGGCGCTGGCGATCTGTTTTGGCGCCGCCGTAGTGATCTTCCTTGCTGGCCTGCCGCTCAGCTGGTTTGTGGGGGCAGGTGCCGCCGGTGCAGTGATCGCGCCAATCGCGTTCTTCACCCTGCTGCATGATTATCAGCGCAACCGCGTGCTGGTGTTCATGAACCCGGAAGGTGATCCGCTGGGCACCGGCTATCATATCACCCAGTCAAAAATCGCGATCGGATCGGGCGGATTGTTTGGCAAGGGCTTCGGCAATGGCTCGCAAAGCCACCTGGATTATTTGCCCGAATCGCACACCGACTTTGTGTTTGCGACGATGGCAGAGGAATGGGGCTTGCTGGGCGGGCTGTTCGTGCTGGCCGTGTTCGCGCTGGTCCTGCGCTGGGGCTTGACCGTGGCCCGGGGTGCCCCGGATCGGTTCTCCAGCCTGTTGGCGGCGGGGATGACCTGCACCATCTTCTTCTATGTTGCGATCAACCTGATGATGGTGATGGGCCTGGCCCCGGTGGTAGGCATCCCCCTACCCTTCATGAGCCACGGCGGATCATCGATGATGACCAATATGATCTGCATCGGCACGATCATGGCGGTTGACCGGTGGAGCAAGCGCGGCGGCACCGGGCTTAGCTAATTCGGTCCCTGTCCTAACTGCGGCAGGAAACCCCTTTTCCTCCGCGCCGCAATCGCTATAGGAAGCGCTCCCGGCGATTCGGGACTTCCGGCCTGTAACTACCATTGGCCCGGTGTGGACGCATAGCTCAGTTGGTAGAGCAGCTGACTCTTAATCAGCGGGTCCTTGGTTCGAGCCCAAGTGTGTCCACCATTTCTCCCTAGCCCGAACTCGCAAGTTGACCTTGCCCCCCGGCGTGGCATTGTGGCGGTTGCGTAATGCAACCGAATGAAGGTGCTGCGGGAGGGTGTGATGCGGAAAACGCGATTTGCAGCGGTTTTGATGTTGGGCACTGCGGTGCTGGTTTCAGGCTGTGACAAGATCAAGCAGGTCACCGGCGGCCCGGCGGTCATCGTTGTGGAAACCGAATTTCCCGAGCGCGTGTTGTGGGGTGATACTCATCTCCATACCTCCAATTCCGTTGATGCGTTTGGCTTTGGCGTTCGGCTGGGGCCGGAAGAGGCGTTGCGCTTTGCCCGGGGGGAGGAGGTAACCTCCAGCACCGGCCTCAAGGCAAAGCTGGCCCGTCCGCTCGATTTTCTGGCCATCACCGATCACTCTGAAGGGCTTGGCGCAACCAAGGCACTGTATGACGCGCCGCGGATGCTGATCCGCGATCCGCGGCTGCTACGCTGGCATGACATGATGCACGAAGGACCGGCGGGTTCGCTGCGGGCTACGATGGAACTGCTCGATGCGCGCGCGCACAACACGATGCCGCTGGGATTGGGCAGTGATGCGGATTCCGAGAAGCGCACCAAATCAATCTGGCGCGATCATCTCGATACGGTTGAGCGGTATAATGATCCCGGCAAGTTCACCGCTTTCATGGGTTTTGAATATACCATGATGGACGGCGGCAATAACCTCCATCGCAATTTGATTTTCCGCGACGGCAAGGAACTGGTCGGCACGGTCTTGCCCGCCTCGGCAGCGAACCTGGTAGCTCCGGACAAGCTGTGGGATTATATGGACGCCTATGAAAAATCGACCGGCGGCAAGGTGCTGGCGATCCCGCATAATTCCAACGTCTCCAACGGATTGATGTTCATGCTGACCGATCCTTCGGGCGGACCGATGAGCGCGACCTATGCCCGCCGCCGCGCCGCGCATGAGCCGGTGGTCGAGATTACCCAGATCAAGGGCGACAGCGAGGCGCATCCGTTCCTTTCACCCAATGATGAATTTGCCGGCTACGGTGTTCAGGGATGGGAGCTCAACAATCTGCTCCAGAGCCAGCCCAAGACATCCAGCATGTTTGCGGGCGAATATGTCCGCGAAGCATTGAAGCGCGGCTTGGTGATCGAACAGCGGACCGGGGCCAACCCTTATAAGTTCGGTCTGATCGGATCGACGGACAGCCACACTGCGCTGAGCACGGGTGACGAGGACAATTTCTTTGGCAAGCATACCGGCAATGAACCGCAGGCTGGCCGGGCAATGTCGCAACAAAACCTGAGCACCAATACCGGCCGGTTTGGCTGGAACTACCTGGCAGGCGGCTATGCCGGGGTCTGGGCCAAGGCCAATACCCGTGCCTCGATCTGGGATGCGCTGATGCGCAAGGAGGTCTACGCCACCACCGGCCCGCGCATGACGGTCCGGGTGTTCGGTGGGTGGGATTTCAAGACGGATGATCTGAAAGCCGATTGGGTCCGCGCAGGTTACACCCGCGGCGTACCGATGGGCGGCGAACTGACCGCCCATGCCGGGGCACGGCCCAGCTTCATCATTTCGGCGCTCAAGGATCCGATCGGGGCCAACCTTGATCGCGCGCAAGTGATCAAGGGCTGGATCGACAGGGCCGGGCAAATGCATGAAAAGGTGTTTGACGTGGTGTGGAGCGATCCCGCCAAACGCCTGGCCTCGGGCGGTAAGGTTCCGGCGGTGGGTGATACGGTCGATGTTGCAACCGCGACCTACCAGAACACGATCGGCGCGCCTGCGCTGACTGTGGTCTGGACCGATCCCGAATTCGATCCGGCGGTGCGGGCATTCTATTATGTCCGCGTCATGGAAATCCCCACTCCCAGCTGGCCTGCCTATGATGCGGTCCGCTATCACGTGAAGCTAACGCCTGAAGTGCGGGTAAAGGCGCAGGAGCGCGCCTATACTTCGCCAATCTGGTATTCGCCGACCAAGGCCTGAGGATCGCTGCCCATGACCCTGCGAACCCACGCAGCAGGCCTGCTGCGTGAGCCGCTGGTCCATTTCCTGCTCCTCGGAATGGCGGTGTTCGTCCTGCTTTCCGGGCGGCCCGCCGATCCCGGTGAGCGGCGGATCAAGGTGAATGAAGTGGTGGTCAGCCGCCTTATCGATCGCTGGACCGAAACCTATCGCCGCGCGCCCTCGCCGCAGGAAGTAGATGGGCTGATCGGAGACTACGTCAAAGGCGAGGTTTATTACCGCGAGGCGCTGCGCCTGGGGTTGGACCGCGATGATGAGGTGGTCATGCGGCGGATGCGCAGCAAGCTGATCGCAACCTCTACCAGCGAGGCCGAGACGGCGAGCCCAAGCGATACCGAGTTGCAAAAGCTGCTCGATGCCGATCCAGCCCGCTATGCGCTGGATCCGCGCTATAGTCTGGCGCAGGTCTATCTCGGCGATGACAGCCCGCAAATGCGCGCAGAGGCGGCTGTGCTGCTGGGCAAGCTAAACGCCGGTGCGCCGCCTGATGGCCTGGGCACCAGCGCGCCGATCCCGGCGCGCTTTACCGGCACACCATCAAGCGATCTTGCCGGGATATTCGGCGATGAATTTGCCGCCGCGCTGCGCTCTGCCCCGGTGGGCGTGTGGACCGGTCCGATAGCCTCAGGCCTTGGCTTCCATCTGGTGAAGATCGAAGTCCGCGCTGTTCCTGCCGCGCCCCGCCTTGCCGATACCCGTCAGCGGCTTGAAAATGACTGGCGATCTGCCGCAATCAAACGGGCTGAGGAGGAGAGTTTTCGGCAATTGCTGGAAGGCTATGATGTAGTGATCGAGCGCCCGCGATGATCGGGCGGTGTGGCATCTTCCTGTTCGGGCTGCTGATTGCCCTCACCGCCCCGGCCAGCGCCGATGAACTGCGTCCCGGCTATCTTGAATTGACCCAGCGCGATGCGGCCCATTGGGATTTGATCTGGAAGGCCCCGGTGCTGGGCGGCCTGGCAACAAGATCGCGGCCCTTGCTGCCCGATTTTTGCAAAGTGACCCCCGGCCCGGTCCGGCTGCAAGGGGCCGTGCTGATCGCCACGGCCAAGCTTGACTGTTCGCGCTCGCTCGATGGTGCCAGCATCGGCCTGACCGGGATGGAAACGAGCTTTACCGATGCCCTGCTGCGGATCGCGCCGCTGGACCGTCCGGTGCAGGCCGAACGGCTCACCCCTGATCGTCCGGTGGTGACCGTATCCAGTGTGGCTGATAGCTGGCAGGTGGCGCGAACCTATGCGCTGCTTGGCCTTGAACATATTCTGACCGGATACGATCATCTGCTATTTGTGGTCGCGCTGGTGCTGCTGCTGATGCGCGGTTGGATAGTGGTACGTGCCGCGACTGCATTTACCGTGGCGCATTCGCTGACTTTGGCGGGGACAACGCTGGGCCTGATCGGGCTCGCGCAGGCCCCGATCGAGGCATTGATCGCGCTGTCGATCGTTTTCCTCTGCGTTGAAGTCATCAAGCAGCGGGACGATGCGCCGCGCTTGTCCGAACGGATTCCATGGGTCGTCGCCTTCCTGTTCGGACTGCTCCACGGCTTCGGCTTTGCCGGAGCGCTACGCGAAATCGGGCTGCCTGAGGGCGATGTTCCGACGGCGCTGCTGACCTTCAATCTTGGGGTCGAGGCTGGGCAATTGGTAATCATTGCAGTCTGCCTTGGCCTGATTGCGGCGCTCCGTAAATTTGCCCAGCCCGCGCTGCGCCCGGCAACGCTGCTGACCACTTATGGGATCGGGAGCATCGCCAGCTTCTGGTTTATCGAGCGGCTGTTTGGCTGAAGCCCCCGCCCGGCTTTATGGACTGGATGCCTTGCGCGGGATCGCTGCCCTGTGCGTGGTCGGCTTGCACGCCCATGCAGTTTTCGGTGGCTATCCGCCCTATTTTGCCAAGGGTTATCTCGCGGTCGATTTTTTCCTGATGCTCAGCGGCTATCTGATGGCCCGGACCAGCGAGCCGCGACTTGCCACCGGGCTATCGCCGCTGCGGTTCATGGCTGCGCGCTATCGCCGGTTCTGGCCGATGATGGCGCTGGGATCGCTGATCGGGGTGCCCTATCTGTGGGTCCGGGCGGGCAACGCTGCAGACTTCCTGCCGGTGCTGATCGCCAACTTCCTGCTGCTGCCTTGGCCGCTCGGCCGGCTGCTGTTCGCGCTCAATATCCCGGCCTGGACGATCTTTTTCGAACTGGTCGCCAATACCGCCCATGTGTTTGCCCTGCACCGGCTGACACGAAGAACCATCACCGTCCTTACGCTGATCCTGCTTGGCGTGACTATCGCTGCTGCGATGTCATTCGGCTCGCTCGATCTTGGCGCGCGGCCCGCAACTTTCCTAGCCGGATTCCCGCGCATCTTCCTCGCCTATCTGATCGGGATCCTGCTGCACCGCTGGGACATCGGGCTACGCGGCCCTGCACCGCTTGGCTGGCTGGCGCTGATTATCATGCCGGCGGCGATTCTGGGCAGCTGGTACGCCGGGATCAGCAGCTGGCATTTCGATCTGGGCTTTGTGCTGATCGTCTGCCCGTCCGCCATCCTCGGCGGATTGCTACTGACCCGGCCTAGCCGGCTGGGCTGGCTGTCCGGCGCGATCAGCTTTCCGCTGTTTGCGGTGCATATGCCGATACTGGAAGGAATGCGCGAGCTTGGTTTTGGCGTCACTTCAGCGGTGCCTGCCGCCTTTGCCGGTGCGATCATCATCCTGTGGTGGACAAACCGGCCGCGCCGCATAAAGCGGCCTGCATAAGCCTTAGGAGATTAGCCTTGGACAGCCCGGTTCTTTACGAAGCAGATGCCGCCGGCATTGTTACCCTCACGCTCAATCGGCCCGAAATGCGCAATCCGATTTCGGAGAGCGATGTGGTGGAAGGGCTGCTGGCCGCGCTGGACCGGCTTGAGGGCGATCCGAGTGCCCGGGTGGCAATCCTGACCGGGGCCGGCAAAGCTTTTTCATCGGGCGGAAATATCAACACGATGAAGCCGGGCAAGGGCCTTAATGCCGGGCTGCCCGCGCGGACCAGGGGCAATTACAAGCGCGGTATCCAGCGCCTTCCACTGGCGTTTGCCGCGCTGGAAGTGCCGGTAATCGCCGCAGTAAACGGTCCGGCAATCGGCGCGGGGCTGGATCTGACCTGTATGTGCGATCTGCGGATAGCCGGAGCCAGCGCAAAATTTGCGGAAAGCTTCGTCAAGCTGGGGATCATCCCCGGCGATGGCGGGGCCTGGTTGCTGCAACGCGTGGTCGGTTTTTCCAAGGCGGCGGAAATGTCGCTGACCGGGGATGTGCTGAACGCTGACGAGGCGCTGGCCTGCGGGCTGGTTTCGCGCGTGGTCCCCGATGCCGAACTGATGGACGCTGCCCGGGCGCTCGCCGCCAGGATTGCCGCCAATCCGCCCTTTGCGGTGCGGATGACCAAGCGCCTGCTGTGGGAGGCGCGCCGCGCTGATCTGGCCACCGTGCTGGAAATGTCCGCCGCGATGCAGGCAGTTGCCCATGCCACAGGCGATCATGAAGAGGCAGTCGACGCCTTCCTTGAAAAGCGGACGCCGCAATTCAAAGGGGATTAACCGGTTTCAATGTGATCGAAGCGTTGCAGTATCACATTATGATGTGATACTGTGCGAATCATGACCAGTACCACCATCAGCAAAGTCCGCCGCCTCGTCAGCGAAGGCGGCATGTCCCGGTCGGGCCTCGCCCGCGCAGCCGGGCTCCACGCCAATAGTCTGCGCGATTGCACAGAGCCGGATTGGAACCCGACTGCCGATACCCTCGCCAAGCTTGAACGGGCATTGTTTGATAGCGATGATACCCCGGCACTCGTGCCGATCGAGGAAATCATCGAAGAGGCCCGCAATGGGCGGATGTATATTCTGGTTGATGATGAAGACCGCGAAAATGAGGGCGATCTGGTGATCCCGGCCCAAATGGCGACCCCCCAGGCGATCAACTTCATGGCCACCTATGGCCGCGGGCTGATCTGTCTGGCGCTGGCCAAGCAGCGGGTCGAAGCGCTCGGGCTGGAATTGATGAGCCGCCACAACGGCACGCGGCACGAAACCGCCTTCACCACCTCGATCGAGGCCCGCGAAGGTGTCACCACCGGGATCTCAGCCGCCGATCGTGCCCGGACCGTTTCGGTGGCAATCGATGCGTCCAAGGGCAAGGATGATCTGGTCACGCCGGGCCATGTCTTTCCGCTGATCGCCCGCGAAGGCGGCGTGCTGGTCCGCGCCGGGCATACCGAAGCCTCAGTCGATATCGCGCGGCTCGCCGGGCTCAATCCCTCGGGCGTGATCTGCGAGATCATGAACGAGGATGGCACGATGGCGCGGATGGATGATCTTGTCGCCTTCGCCCGCCAGCACGAGCTGAAAATCGGCACGATCCGCGATCTGATTGCCTATCGCCGCAAGCACGATCATCTGGTCGAAAAGCGGGCGGAAATGCGCTTCATCAGCCACTGGGGCGGTGAATGGACCGCCATAACTTTTTATAACAAGGCCACCGGCGATGAAACGATGGCCTTGGTCAAAGGCCACATCACCCCTGACCAGCCGACTTTGGTGCGAATGCACACCATGTCGATGTTCGTTGATGTCTTCGCCGAGGACAATGAGCGTTCAGGCATCCTTGCCCAGTCGATGCGGCAGATTGCCCAAGAAGGCTGCGGCGTGCTGGTGCTGATCAACAAGCAGATGGCTGGAACGGTCACCCGCTTCATTCAGCTGCGCGCTGCGGGCAAGACCGCTGGTTCGCCCGAGATAGAGCAGCTGCGCGATTACGGCGTCGGCGCGCAGATTTTGGCGGAACTTGGCGTGCATGATATGATCCTTCTCACCAACACCCACCACTCGCTGATCGGACTTGAAGGCTATGGCCTGTCCATCGTGGGCGAACGGACCATCGATGGAACGGCAGGCGAATAATGGCTAGATTTCTTATAGTTGAAGCCCGGTTTTACGATCATCTTAACGATATGCTGATCGCCGGTGCGCGCGCTGTGCTGAAGTCTGCCGGGCATCAGGTAGAGGTGATTACCGTACCCGGTGCGCTGGAAATTCCCGGCGCAATCGCGCTGGCGGATCAGGCCCAATTGTATGATGGCTATGTTGCCATTGGCGTGGTGATCCGGGGCGAGACCTATCATTTTGAAATCGTTGCGGGTGAAAGCGCGCGCGGTGTCATGGCACTGACCATGGACGGGGTTGCCATCGGCAATGGCATCCTCACGGTTGAAAATGACGAGCAGGCGCTGGTTCGTGCCGATCCGAAACAGAAAGACAAGGGCGGGGAAGCGGCCAGAGCTGCGCTGGCACTGCTCGCCCTGCGGGAGAAATTCGGATGAGCAAGCACCCCTCCATCAGCGGCATACCGCTGGTCCTTGGCGGCAATGTGTTTGGCTGGACCGCAGATCGCGACACCAGCTTTGAAGTGCTCGATGCTTTCTATGAAAATGGCGGCCGGATGATCGACACGGCTGAGGCCTATTCAATGTGGGTTCCCGGCCACAAGGGCGGCGAGAGCGAGACGGTGATCGGCGAATGGATGAAGGCCCGCGGTGTCCGCGCCAAGATGCGGATCGCGACCAAGACCAATGTCATGGGCACCGCAGGCGGGCTGCGCCCCGAAGCGCTCAAGGAACGCCTCAACGGCTCGCTGGAACGGCTTCAGACCGATTATGTAGATCTTTATTATGCCCACCGCGATGATCCCGAAACCGCGCAGGATGAAGTTGCATCCGGGTTTGACCAATTGCGCAGCGCCGGGCTGATCCGCGAAGCTGGAGCATCGAACTTTACGGTTGAACGGCTCTCGTCAGCACTGCGGGCCGCCAAGTCGGCCGGGGTCAAGGGCTATGGCGTTTTGCAAAACCAGCTTAACTTGCTGGATCAAGGTGATTATCCGCAAGCGTTGCAGAACGTGTGTCTTGCCAACGATATTGTGATGCTCCCCTATTCGGGGCTCGCCAGTGGTTATCTCACCGGAAAATACCGCAAGGATGCGGATTATGACAAATACCCGCGCGGCGAACGGGTCCGGAAATATGCTGACAAAGGCAAGTTGCTCCTGCCGGTGATGGACCGGATCGCGGAAGAGTGTGAAGCAACCCTGGGACAGATCGCGCTCGCCTGGCTGCTGACCCAGCCCGGCGTCGCCGCCCCGGTCGCCAGCGCGACCACTGCGGATCAGGTTGACGATCTGATCGAAGCTATGGAAACCGAGCTCACGCCTGCGCAGATCGCCGAGCTGACTGCCGCAGTTTAGGCGCCCAAATCGGCAAATCCTGCAAGGCCAAGCGGGACATAGGGACCAAGGATCAGCTGTTCGAACACGCCAAAGCCTGCGCCATAGCGCTCGCTGGTGGCGTGGCAGGGCAGCTGAACGTGGTAATTGTCCATCCGTGCCGGATCGCAATCGCCGAGCGCATAATCCTCGCGCTCCACCTCCAGCGGTCCATGCCACAGCCCATGACCCCATTTGGGTGAAGTGTAGCCGAGCCCGCGCATCTGAAAGCGGCCAACCGGCTCAAGCGTGATCCGGTCCGGTCCGCCGGGCGTCATCAGATCGATCGTTCCACCAGCGGGCCAGCGCGAGCCGGCAGAAAGCTTCGCTGTCAGGTTTGCAGCGCTCGTCTCGAACTGGCTGTTTGCCCCTCCACTGTCAGGCGCGATACAGGCGCGGGTGTTCCAGGCGTGGCCTGCGGCATCGGCGCAGATGTGGAAAAACAGGCTTCGGTCGGCAAAATTGAGCGGAGTCCACTGCCAAAAGAATCCTGGCACCACGCCAGTGCCATGCGGCTGTTCATCGCGCGCGCCGACCGGGCGCACGCCCCAGCTGCGATCCCGCGTGCCCACCGTTCGGGGATGCAGCGCTTCGCGCTGGCCATCCACCTCAATCCAGCCGATGTAGCGCCCGTTCTGGGTCATGCGGGTGTAATCCATGAAGGTGCGCGGGCCGATCCGGTGGACAAAGCGCGGCTCCTCGATCGGGAACGCACGCCCC
>JAYVKX010000159.1:0-7808 GCA_043768005.1 Novosphingobium sp.
CGCTCGATCGGGTTTGGCGCGCATGTTGCCGATCCGGATAAGCGCCGGGTGGGCGAACTGCTCCAGAAGGCAGAGCCGGAAGATCTGCTCAAATTCGGCCTGATCCCCGAATTCGTCGGCCGCCTGCCGGTGATCGCCACGCTGGAAGATCTTGATATCGAGGCGCTGGTCAAGATCCTGAGCGAGCCGAAGAACGCGCTGGTCAAACAATATGCCAAGCTGTTCGATCTGGAAGATGTGGCGCTGACGTTCACCGCCGATGCGCTTGAAACGATTGCGGAAAAGGCGATCGAACGCAAAACCGGCGCGCGCGGGCTGCGCTCGATCGTCGAAAGCATCCTGCTCGATACAATGTTCGATCTGCCAACCACCGAAGGCCTCGCCGAAGTGGTGGTTGACCGTGATGTGGTCGAGGGCAAGAAGCAGCCGATTCAGGTGCTCAAGGGCGACAAGGCCGAAGAAGCGGCCTGAACCGTGGCCTGTGAACCGGGCAGATGATGCAGACCATCGGCCTGATTGGCGGGATGAGCTGGGAAAGCTCGGCGCAATATTACCGGTTGATCAATCAGGCGGTGCGCCGCCAGTTGGGCGGCAGTCATTCCGCGCGCAGCCTGATGCTCTCGCTCGATTTTGGCGAGATCGAGGCGTTGCAGCACCGCGGCGAATGGGGCCAGCTAGGTCTGGCCATGGCGCAGGCCGCGCGGGCGCTGGAGCGCGGCGGGGCAGACTTCATCGTGCTGTGCACCAACACCATGCACTGCCTGGCAGCCGAAATCGAAGCCGCGGTCGCCATCCCTCTATTGCATATTACCGATCCGACTGGCGCTGCGATCAAAGCCCAGGGCCTGCGCCGCGTTGCCTTGCTGGGCACAAGGTTCACCATGGAACAGCCGTTTTATATCGAACGGCTTGCGCAGAGGTTCGGGATCGAGGCGATTGTGCCGGGCGAGGCAGACCGCGCTGTGGTGCACCGGTTGATTTATGACGAACTGGTGGCCGGGACGGTGCTTGAGACATCGCGCGAATGCCTGCGCGCGATCATCCTCAGGCTGGTGGGGCAAGGCGCCGAAGCGGTTATTCTGGGTTGCACCGAACTGATGCTGCTGATCGGCATTGCCGACAGTCCGGTTCCGTTGTTTGATACCACCACGCTCCACGCGCGGGCTGCGGTGGAACTTGCGCTTCAGGTTTAAGCCCGGCGCAGCATCAAGTTACACCCGCGCTTCGCTCTCCAATCCGCATTCCCCGCCGGTTTCAACCTGCATCGTCGCATGGTGGATCGCGAAGTCATGGTCCAGCCGCTCAGAGACTTCGTGCAGGAAGGCATCGCCGGGGTGGCCGGCGGGCATGACCAGATGCGCGGTAAAGGCGGTTTCGGTGGTGCTCATCGGCCAGATGTGAAGGTCATGGACCGCCGCAACGCCGGGCAGCGCGGCCAGATAGGCGCGCACAGCGGTTTCATCGATCCCTGCTGGAACCGCGAGCAATCCCATCTTGACCGCATCCTTGAGCAGGCCCCAGCTGCTGCCTGCGATCACCAGTGTAATCAGCAGCGAGGCGACGGGATCGATCCACATCCGCCCGGTCAACATGATCGCGATACCCGCGAGAACAACGCCTGCAGAAACCGCCGCATCGGCCAACAAATGCTGAAAGGCGGCGCGCAGGTTGAGGTCAGATTTGCGCCCGCTGGCAAATAGCGCGGCAGATAGCCCGTTGATCGCGATGCCGATCGCGGCAACCACCAGCATGGTCAGACCATCGACCGGCGCAGGATTGAAGAAACGGTGGACCGTCTCCAGCAGGATCGCCCCCAGTGCCACCCACAGCAGCGCAGCATTGGCAATCGCGGCGAGGATTGATGAGCTTTTCAGCCCATAGGTAAACTTGCCCGAAGGCGGCCGCGCGGCCAGTACACTGGCCCCCCAGGCCAGCAGCAGCGCCAGGACATCGCCAGTGTTGTGGCCCGCATCGGCCAGCAGCGCCATCGATCCACTGGCCAGCCCCGCCACCACCTCGGCGATCACGAAGGCAGAGTTCAGCCCCACTGCCACGGCAAATGCCGTGCCGTGCCCTCCGGCTGGTGCCGGGGCGTGCTGGTGCCCGTGCTGGTGGCCGTGATGATGGCCATTCGAATGGTGGTGCGCGCCGCTCATGAAACCTCTTCTTCCCCAAGCGTTGCACAAATGCCGCAGTGCAGCAACATTCGACCCCGCGAGCAATGTGGAGAAAGCCGGGTCACTGCGCAATATCTGTCCGGTTTCGCACGATAATTACAAAAATATCCGCCATAGCGCAACTACATTACTGGGAATTAGCGGTCTGTTTTGCAGGTGCCCTATGCTGTCTCTGCGTAGTCATACTTGGTGTTTAGCAACCGCATTGCGCTCTGTATGAGCAAGTTCAGCGTGCGGTTAATTGCGATTCGCTTTGCAGATTAGCCCGCACAGGGGGTTTACCATTGCCAGAAATTTCCGGCGTGATTTCGTCGGAATTCAACGGGGTTTGACGAGATGCAGCTCAAGTACTTCCTTGCCGCCAGTGCGGCCAGCGTTTCACTCGCTTGTGGCATCGCCGCACCGGCCTATGCTCAGGAGACCTCGTCTTCCGTGCGCGGAACGGTGGATGGCGGCAACGGCCCGGTCGCCGGGGCAACCGTCGTTGTCGTACATGAACCTTCGGGCACCACGCTCACCACCACCACCGATGGTGGCGGCAATTTTGCGGCCAATGGCCTGCGCTCTGGCGGCCCGTTCACGGTGACGGTTGAGGCCAATGGCTATGAATCAAGCACAGTCAACGATCTGTTCCTCCAGGTCGGCCAGCCCTCGCGCCTGCCGATCAAGTTGCAGGCGCAGACACAGATCGTCGTTACCGCGTCCTCGATCTCGCCCAAGATTGGCCTGACCGATGGACCAACCACGGCGCTGGGCCGGGTCGAGATTGAAAACGCGGCTTCGATCAACCGCGATATCCGCGATCTTGCCCGTCGCGATCCACTGGTCACCATCGATCTCACCAATGGCCGCACCATCGAAGTTGCCGGCAACAACGGCCGCCTCAACCGGTTCTCGGTCGATGGGATGCAGATGTCGGATGATTTCGGGCTCAACAACGGGGGTCTGCCGACCAATCGTGGTCCGGTACCCTATGATGCGATCGAGCAGTTCACCGTAAAGGTCGCCCCCTATGACATCGCCGAGGGCGATATGCAGGGCGGCGCGATCAATGTGGTGCTACGTTCGGGTGGTAACAAATTCCACGGCGGGGCCTTTTTCAGCTATACTGACGATCAGCTAACCGGCGATCAATCGCGCGCGACCAAGGTCAAGCTGAACTTCGATTCAAAGCAGTATGGCGGCTGGCTTTCGGGCCCGATCGTCAAGGACAAACTGTTCTTCATGCTCGCCTATGAACGGACCAAGGAAGGCCAGCCGCTTGATGCCGGGTTTGGTACGGGCTTCGCCAACCAGGTTCCGGGCTTGACCCAGACAGTAATTGATCAGGTCAGCTCGATCGCCAAGAGCCGCTATGGCTATGATACGCTGGGTCTGATCTCGACCACCCAGGAAGAAGACGAAAAGATCGTCGGCAAGCTGGACGCAAACCTCAGTGACACGCAGCGCGCTTCGCTCACCTTCATCCGCAATGTTGGCACCAACCAGTTCCAGCAGAACACTTTTATCACGCAGCCTTCCGCGCTGGGTTTCCAGTCAAACGGCTATGAGCTGCGCGAGGAAGTCAATTCTGGCACGCTTGAGCTGAATTCAACCTGGTCGGACAGCTTTTCGACCACGCTGCGCGGCTCTTACCGTGATTACAATCGCGGCCAGACGCCGTTTGGCGCTGCCTTCCCGCAGATGGCAGTCTGCACCGATGCCGTCAGCGGCGGCACCGCCACCTCGTGTGCCGGCACTCGCCTGTTCTTTGGCCCGGATATCAGCCGCCATTCGAACAAGCTCAACACCGATAACCTCTCGTTCGATTTCACCGCGCGGCTGGAGCTGGGCAATCATTCCTACCGGGTGATGGCAGGCTATACCAAGGTCGATACTTTCAACCTGTTCCTGCAGCGCTCGCTGGGCGATTTCTACTTTGATTCGCTGGCAGATTTCGCTGCGGGCAACGCCAACCAGCTGCAATATGCCAATGCGGTTCCGTCCAATGATCCTAACAATGCCGCTGCCAGCTTCTCATCCACCAATTGGACCTTCGGGATCCAGGATGACTGGCAGATCAGCGACACGCTGAGTGCCACGATCGGCGTGCGCTATGATCTGTTCGACAATGACGTTGCACCGCCGCTCAATGCCAACTTCCTGGCGCGTAGCGGCTTTTCCAACCGCTCGACCTTCAAGGGCCGCGGCGTGCTGCAGCCGCGCATGGCGTTTAACTGGGAGGCGAGCGACCGTCTGATCATCAAGGGCGGCGTCGGCATTTTTGCTGGCGGCACCCCGGAAGTGTTCCTGTCCAACGTGTTCTCCAACACCGGCCAGCTGACCAATTCGGTCTCGATCACCCGCGCCAATTGCGCGGCTTCGGGGGCAACCTGCGGGGCGCTGAACGGCATTACCGGTGGGACGATCCCGGCCAGCGTGATCAACTATCTGACCACCAATGTCGCCTCGCTGACCACCGCGCCGACCGATCTGATCGATCCCAATCTGCGCCTGGCCAACAAGATGAAGTTCACTCTTTCGGCTGATTACGAGGCGAACCTTGGTCCTCTGGGTGATGGCTGGATGTTTGGCCTTGGCTTTGTCTATGACAAGACCATGGACGCTTATATCTGGACCGACCTGCGATCGGTGCCCGCCGGCGTTCTGCCCGATGGCCGCCCGCGTTATCGCTCCAGCACACCGGCCGCCGCCAACAACCGCGATCTGATGCTGACCAACACCGATGATGGCCGCGGTATCTTCGGTACCTTCCGCTTCGAAAAGAAGTGGAGCAACGGGCTGAACATCGAGGGCAGCTATACCCGTTCGGACGTCAAGGATCGCTCGTCGCTAACCTCGTCCACCTCATCGTCGAACTATGGCAACAACGCCTTTACCAATCCGAATTTTCCGGAATATGGCCGTTCGATCTATGAATACCGCGATCAGTATAAGTTCGGCGTCAACTATCGCAAGGCGCTGTTCGGCGATAACAAGACCAGCATCGGCCTGTTTGGTGAATATCGCTCGGGCCGCCCCTACAGCCTGACCATGCTTGATAATTCGGGCAATCGCGGGCTTGTGTTCGGCACCGTTGGCAACCTTGGCAACATGCTGCTGTATGTACCGACCACCGGCGATACCAAGGTCAGCTTTGATACCGCCGCCAGCGAAACCAATTTCAACGCGCTGGTCACTACGCTGGGCCTCGACAAATATCGCGGCAAGATCGTTCCGAAGAACAGCCAGACCTCGCCCGATTTCTTCAAGATCGATCTGCACTTCGGCCAGGAAATCCCCCTGCCGATGGTTGCAGGGGCAAAGTTTGAACTGTTCGCCGATATCGAAAACGTCCTCAACATGATCGACAAAGACTGGGGTTCGCTGCGTCAGGTGCAGTTCCCTTATAATGCTGCTACGGTTCGCGTGGCCTGCCTTGGCGGTGCGGTCCCGACCGGCTCTGCGCCGGGATCGGCCATTCCGGGCGGCGGCACCTATCCAACCGCCAATACCGCGACGACGCAGACTTGCGCGCAATACCGCTACAGCAACGTGCTGGCCCCTAACGAAGTGCTGCAAACGCGCCAGTCGCTTTACGGCATCCGCGTGGGTGCCCGCATCAAGTTCTGAGCGTTTCAGAACCAGATCAAAAAATCAGGGAGGGGCGCTGCGGCGCTCCTCCCCTTTTTTTGTCATTTTTTCATATGCGGTTCAATCAGATGGACCTAAACATAGGCCGCATATTTGCTAGGGAAATTTGAATGCCGAAGCTACGCCGCCGTCCGCTGATTCTTGCTGCCCTGCTGGGCGGCGCGCTTGCCCCGCTGGCATCGGCAGAGGCGGCGGCTTGCCCCGGAGCAAGCAGTGCGCTGGCGATTGGCAGCGTTGCCCCGGTCGCTTCGGGGGCCGCGCAGGCCTTCGCGCTGGAGCTCAAGGCCGGGCAGGGGGTGATCGTCGATCTTGCGGCGCTGGCCCCGCCCGCGCCGAAATCTGAAGATGAGGATGCGGACGCCGCCACTAAGGCCCATGCCCTGACGCTGTGCGACAGCGCGGGCAAGATCCTCGCCCCGCAGCCCGGCGAAGTGTTTGAAAAGGGTGGCAGCGTCAGCGATACGCCCGATGGTGAGCGGCTGCGGTTTGTCGCCCCGGCCGCCGGGCGGTATGTGGTGGCGGTGGCGGCGGGCGCGGTTCGCCGCGAGATTCTGGCCCGCGCCCGCGAACTGGATGCGGGTGGTGCCGGGGTGATAGCGGTGCGGCTGGGCAGCGAACAGGATGGCGTCGTTTCATCGTCAACCCCACAAACCTTCTCATTCGGGGGAACCGCTGGGCAATGGGTGGAGCTTAAATCCACCTCGGAAAAGGATACGCTGCTTAACCTGGCCGCGCCGCAGCGCGATGGCAGCTATGCGGTGATCGCCAAGAATGATGACAGCGACGGGCTGAACCCGCTGATCCGCCGCCGCCTGCCGGCCAATGGCACCTATTTCCTGCAGGTCGATTCGCTCTCGGACGAGGCGGCCAGCTATGTCCTGTCGCTCAAGAAAATCGCCACGCCGCCTGCGGAAACCCCGCCTGCCGCGCTCAGTGCGGGCGAAACGATCAATGGCGCAATGGCCAGCGGCGATGATGTGAAGCTCTATACGCTGCAGGTCAGCGCCGGGCACAGCTACCGGCTGACCCTGTCTGCGCCCTATGACGGGGTGGTCGCGATCGGCCTGCCCAATCCGATCGAGGCTGAAGACGGTGATGAGAGCGGCTTTAGCGAGGTGAAATCCCAGGATTCAGGTACCAGCGGCACCGAAAAGCTCGATTTCACCGCGCGCAGCACCGGGCAACTACTGGTCCGGGTCAAGAGCTTCGGGATCGAGGATGGGCAGGGCGGCTTTACGCTGGCGGTGACGGACAATGGCGGCTGAATTAGTCTATTTGTAAACGCAGGCATCCAGCGCTTCGTTGCGGACCACCCCGCTGCGCGCGGCAATCGCGTTGCCGTGGCGGCGGGTGAACCCGGTTGCACCATTCACCGCGCGGCGCTTTGGCGCAGGCAGAGCCGCAGCGATGCGTGCCGCTTCCACCCGGGTAAGCCGCGCGGCGGAATGGCCATAATAGCGCTCAGCCCCCGCTGCGACGCCATAGGTGCCGACCCCAGTTTCTGCGACATTGAGGTAAACCTCCATGATCCGGCGCTTGCCCCAGATATTCTCGATCAGCAGGGTGAACCAGGTTTCCAGACCCTTGCGGGCATAGCGGGTCCAGCCGGTGCCCTGCCACAGGAACACATTTTTGGCAGTTTGCTGGCTGATGGTAGAGCCGCCGCGCAGCCTTCCGCCAGTCACTCTGGCACGCGCATTGCGGGCCATCGCCCGTTCGATCGCATCGGTATCAAAGCCGCTATGTTCGCAAAACTTGGCATCCTCGCCCGCGATCACTGCGGCGACCATATTGCGGTCAATCCGGCTGAGTGGCTCCCAATCCTTGGTGATCCCGTTGCCATCTATCACCATGGTCGCCGTGACCGGAACCGGCACCCATTTGTAGAACAAGGTCAGCGCAAAACTGCCGACCACAAACCAGATCACGATCCGCCCGATCCACCAACCAAGGCGATAGGCAAGGCCGTGCTTGGCGGAAGGGCGCGAGGGCTTGAGG
>JAYVKX010000160.1:0-11560 GCA_043768005.1 Novosphingobium sp.
GAAATAGCAGGCCCTACCAGATTGAGTGCAGCTGCATAATTGAGCCGCCGGTGCCATTCGACATGGCGGCTTACCGCAGCGATCGCGCCGGCCATCGCCAGCGTGAACAGCGCAAGATCAACAATATTATAGAACGTGAATTCAAATGGATGCTGCTTGCCAAGTGCGATTCGCGCGCGTGCGGCATAGAGCGCCATCCACCAGCCAAGCGGGATCATCATTCCGGTGACAGCAAGGCCAGCCAGCCCGATTTCGCGGTGGCGCGCGATCTTGCCGCTCGCAGCTAGCCTAGTTTGCCAGACATAGAGCCCAAGCCATGCAAAGAACATGGCCCCATGAATGTGATGAAGGGCGACAAACTGGCGTGAGCCAACCGCCAACGGCCCGAAATAGGTAAACGGGAAACTGCTCAGCGCCAACACAGCCATGAGCAGCGCGGTGCGGGCAAAAAACTGCGTTCGCACCCGCGCATTTGCAGCGGTCGCCATCTAAGATTCTTCCCCCCGAATGCCCAAGCTATGCCACCGACCCTGACGCAATCCGATTATTAGTCAACCGCGCGCCTGATCAACCTTCCACAGCCACGCGACTTGCTGCCATTGCACCGGTCCACGAGCCACCCCATATCCCGGCTCAAGACCTGGTCCAGCAGCGACTTCACCGGGGAAGCGTCATTTGGCGCTATAAAGAACGGACTATGCAGATGAATCTTTTCCCCCTTTTGCCGCTGCGCGACATTGTTGTGTTTCCTGGCATGGTTGTTCCGCTGTTTGTTGGCCGCGAGAAATCGGTGGCTGCGCTGGAAGCTGCGATGACCGGCGACAAGGATATCTTCCTGCTCGCCCAGCTTGATCCGGGCTGCGATGACCCTGATCGCGATGATCTGTATGATATTGGCGTGATTGCCACGGTGCTGCAGTTGCTCAAGCTGCCCGATGGCACGGTGCGGGTGCTGGTTGAGGGTCAGCAGCGCGCGCGGCTGGAAAATCTGCGCGAGGAAACCGCAAGCTCTGGTGAAATGCTGATCGCACAGGTTGAACGGCTCGATTCCATCGCTGCATCGGGCACCGAAGTCGCGGGCACAATGCGCAGCGTGGTCGAACAATTTGCCGAATACGCCAAGCTTAACAAGAAGCTGTCGCAGGATTCAGGCGATCAGCTGGAAGACATCGATGACGCATCGAAGCTTGCCGATACGGTCGCCGGAAACATCAATGCGAAGGTTGCCGACAAGCAGGCTCTGCTGACCGAGATCGATCCGCTCAAGCGGCTCGAAATGGTGTTCAGCTTCATGGAAGGTGAACTGGGCGTACTCCAGGTTGAGCGGCGGATCCGAGGCCGGGTCAAACGTCAGATGGAAAAGACCCAGCGCGAATATTACCTCAACGAACAGATGAAGGCGATCCAGTCGGAGTTGGGCGGGGGCGACGGCGAGGAAGCCAATGAGCTGGCCGAACTGCAGAACAAGATCGACAAGCTGAAGCTGTCCAAGGAAGCCCGCGCCAAGGCAACGTCGGAGCTGAAGAAACTGAAATCGATGCAGCCGATGAGCGCCGAGGCGACGGTTATCCGCAATTACCTTGATGTGCTGCTGGGCCTGCCGTGGGGCAAGAAGAGCAAGGTCAAAAAGGATATCAAGACGGCGCAGGCGGTGCTGGATGCGGATCATTATGCGCTGGACAAGGTCAAGGACCGGATCATCGAATATCTCGGCGTCCAGGCGCGCACCAACAAACTCAAGGGGCCGATCCTGTGCCTGGTCGGGCCGCCGGGTGTGGGCAAGACTTCGCTGGGTAAGTCGATTGCCAATGCCACGGGCCGCGAATTCATCCGCCAGTCGCTGGGCGGTGTGCGCGATGAGGCGGAAATCCGCGGCCATCGGCGCACTTACATTGGCTCGCTGCCGGGCAAGATCATCACCAATCTGCGTAAAGCCGGTGCTTCTAACCCGCTGTTCCTGCTGGATGAAATTGACAAGTTGGGCCAGGATTTTCGCGGCGATCCGGCCTCGGCCTTGCTCGAAGTGCTGGACCCGGAACAGAACGCCAAGTTCCAGGATCACTATCTGGAGATCGATTACGATCTTTCAGACGTGATGTTTGTCTGCACCGCCAACAGCCTCAATCTGCCGCAAGCCTTGCTAGACCGGATGGAGATAATCCGGCTTGAGGGGTACACTGAGGATGAGAAGGTCGCGATTGCCGAGCGTCATCTGGTCGAAAAGCAGGTCGAGGCGCATGGGCTGAAAGAGGGCGAGTTCACTCTGACGACCGCAGCGCTGCTCGACCTGGTGCGCTATTACACCCGCGAGGCCGGGGTGCGCACGCTGGAGCGCGAGATTGCGCGGCTAGCCCGCAAGAGCCTGCGCAAGATTCTGGAAGGCAAAGAAACCGCCGTCACGATTACGCCTGAAAACCTGGGTGAATACGCCGGGGTGCGCAAATACAACCACGGGGTTTCAGAAGAAGAGCATCAGGTTGGCGCGGTCACCGGCCTGGCCTGGACCGAGGTTGGCGGCGAACTGCTGACGATCGAAAGCGTTACTGTACCGGGCAAGGGCGGGATCAAGACCACCGGCAAGCTGGGCGAGGTGATGACCGAGAGCATCCAGGCCGCTTTCAGCTTCGTTCGTGCGCGCAGCCCGGCCTATGGCATCAAGCCATCGCTGTTTCAGCGCAAGGACATCCATATCCATCTGCCCGAAGGGGCGGTGCCCAAGGATGGCCCATCGGCGGGCGTGGGTATGGTCACGTCGATCGTCTCGACGCTGACCGGCATAGCGGTGCGCAAAGATGTGGCGATGACCGGCGAGGTGACGCTGCGCGGACGGGTGCTGCCGATCGGCGGCCTCAAGGAAAAGCTGCTGGCGGCATTGCGCGGCGGGATAACCACTGTGTTGATCCCCGAAGAGAACCGAAAGGACTTGGCCGAAATTCCAGCCAATATCCGCGAAGGGCTGGAAATCATCCCCGTGAGCCATGTTGACGAGGTGCTGGCGATCGCCTTGGTCAAACCGGTGGAGGCGATCGAATGGACCGAGGCGGACGATTTGGCGAGCCAGCCGGGTGCGGCCGGAATCGCGGCTAACCCGGCTTTGCCCACGGCCCACTGATTCGCGCTGCATTGCAGCGAATCGAGGCTGAATTCACGGTGTTGCAATGCAACAAATCGCGTCAAGTGGCTTACCAGACACTCGCTTTGTCGAAACGGGCTGAAAAACGTGGATAATCGAAGAAAAAACCCGGTTTTTGGCTTTGACAGACCTGCTAAAAACGGCTCAATTCCGGCCCTGCTTTGAGATGCTCCAAGCAATATAGGTTTTACAAAAAGGTAGGGGGTTCCGGATATGAACAAGAACGATCTGATCAGTGCGGTTGCCGATTCGAGTGGCCAGACCAAGAGCGACGCTACCAAGGCTGTCGAAGGCGTGTTTGATGCCATCACTGGCGCACTCAAGAGCGGCGATGAAGTTCGTCTCGTTGGTTTTGGCACCTTCTCGGTCGCCAAGCGCAAGGCTTCGACCGGACGCAATCCGCGCACTGGCGAACCGATGACGATCAAGGCTTCGTCGCAGCCCAAGTTCAAGGCCGGCAAGGGCCTGAAGGACGCGGTAAACTAAGCCTGCGTTGCTGCTGATTGCGCGGTCCGGAAACGGCCTCGTGGATTGAGAAAAATTGAACGCCGCGCTTGCCCTCGGGCAGGCGCGGCGTTTCTCATCTGGCATCAGCCGATCGGGCGGAAATATTGGTTAATTGCCCGCCGGACTGGACGCTGGCCAGCGGGGTGCCTATATATCACTTCGAATGAACCGTTTGCTCCTCGCCTTTCTTGCTCTGTTGGCCGGTCTAGTAACGCAGGTATCCCCGGCGCAGGCGCGGCTGTGCGGGGCCAGTAATACCGAAATCGGCGCGGTTGAATCAGGTCGCAGCAGCGCGCGTTCAACGCCCAGCCAATCGGCGGTGATCGATGCCCCGGTGGCCCGGCAGGAGCGGCGCGAGCGCGATTCTTCGCGGGCCCGTCCGGCGCGGCTGCGGGTCTATATTCCATCAGTTCTGTTCGGTGCTGATCGCGCCTTCGAATAGCGCTTAGCCTAAACTGACAGTCCCATGCGGCGCGGCCATGCATTGGCCCGGCCCGTGTCCTGTACAGGCGCAGCCAAACTCCAACTCCCGACACCACAAAATCCAGGAATTCCGTATGATCGGCGCCATCGCCAAGGCCATTTTCGGCTCGTCCAATGATCGTTACGTCAAATCGCTCGATAAGACTGTCCGCCAGATCAGCGCTTTTGAAAGCCAGATCGAAGCGCTGAGCGATGCAGAGTTGCAAGCCCAAACCGCCAAGTTCCGCGGCTTTCTTGAGGGCGGCAAGACGCTGGAGGATATCCTGCCCGAAGCCTTTGCCACGGTACGCGAAGCGGGCAAGCGCGCGCTGGGCATGCGTCATTTCGATGTCCAGATGATCGGCGGCGTTGTGCTTCATCGCGGCGAAATTGCCGAAATGCGCACCGGTGAAGGCAAGACGCTGGTGGCGACGCTGGCGGTTTACCTTAACGCGATCGAGGGCAAAGGCGTCCATGTCGTGACGGTCAATGATTATCTTGCCAAGCGTGATGCTGAATGGATGGGCCAGATCTACACCTTCCTCGGCCTGACCGTGGGTGTCGTCGTTCCAAATCTGGGCGAATATGAGCGGCGCGAGGCATATAATTCCGACATTACCTATGCCACCAACAACGAGCTTGGTTTCGATTATCTGCGCGACAATATGAAGCATGAGCGCGGCCAGATGGTCCAGCGCCCGTTCAACTATGCCATCGTCGACGAGGTGGATTCGATCCTGATCGATGAAGCGCGCACACCACTGATCATTTCCGGCCCGACCGACGACAAGTCAGAGCTTTACGTTCAGGTCGATGCGATCGTGAAGCAGATCGCGCCCGAGGATTATGAGGCCGACGAAAAGTCCAAGAGCATCACGCTGACCGAGGACGGGGTCGAAAATGCCGAACGGATGCTGGAGACAGCCGGACTGCTGGTCGGCTCCAACTTGTACGATGTGGAGAACACCCAGGTCGTCCATCACCTGGATCAGGCCCTGAAGGCCAATGTGATGTTCAAACGCGACATCGATTACATCGTCAAGGAAGACAAGATCATCATCATTGATGAGTTTACCGGGCGGATGATGGATGGGCGGCGCTGGTCAAACGGGCTGCATCAGGCGGTCGAGGCCAAGGAAGGGGTCAGGATCGAGCCTGAGAACCAGACAATGGCCTCGATCACCTTCCAGAACTATTTCCGTATGTATCCCAAGTTGTCCGGCATGACCGGAACCGCTGCAACCGAGGCGGCGGAATTTTTCGACATCTACAAGATGAACGTCGTCACTATCCCGACCAATATCCCGGTGCTGCGGATTGATGAGGACGACGAGTTCTACAAGAACACCCAGGACAAATTTCAGGCCATTGCCAAAGCGATTGCCGAAAAGAACACGATTGGCCAGCCGGTGCTGGTTGGCACGGTGTCGATTGAAAAATCGGAAATGCTGTCTGAATTCCTCCGCCAGGAAGGGGTCAAGCACGCCGTGCTCAACGCCCGCTTCCACGAAATGGAGGCGCATATCGTGGCGCAGGCCGGGCGGCTTGGCGCGGTGACAATCGCCACCAATATGGCCGGTCGCGGGACCGACATCAAGCTGGGTGGCAACCTTGAATTCCGCATCGAGGACGAGCTTAAGGACACCCCCGAAGGCCTCGAGCGCGAGGCTGAAATCGCCCGGTTCAAGGCCGAGATCGAGGCTGAACGACAACTGGTTCTGGCCGCAGGCGGGCTGTTCGTGCTGGGCACCGAACGCCATGAAAGCCGCCGGATCGATAACCAGCTGCGCGGCCGTTCGGGCCGTCAGGGGGATCCCGGCCTGTCGCGGTTCTATCTGTGTCTTGAAGATGATCTGCTGCGGATCTTCGGACCTGACACGCTGTTTTCGCGGATGATGAATTCCAACCTTGCCGACGGCGAGGCGATCGGTTCCAAATGGCTGTCCAAGGCGATTGAAACTGCGCAGAAAAAGGTTGAGGCGCGCAACTATGATATCCGCAAGCAGGTCGTCGAATATGACAACGTCATGAACGATCAGCGCAAGGTGATCTACGAACAGCGCGCCGATATCATGGATGCCGATGCGGTGGATGATGTGGTTGTCGATATGCGCCGCGATACGATCAATGCGTTGGTTGGCGATGCCTGTCCGCCGGGCTCCTATCCCGAGCAGTGGGATCTGGCCGGGCTGAAGCTGCGCGTGGCCGAAGTGGCCGGGATCGACGTGCCGATCGACGAATGGCTGAACGACGACGGGATTGAACCCGATGTGATCGAAGAGCGGATCAGTGCGCTGGCCGATGCCCATATGGAAGAAAAGATCAGCGGCGATACCGAGATCTGGCGTCAGGTTGAAAAGAGCGTTCTGCTGGAACGGATCGACCATTTCTGGAAAGAACATCTCTCAACACTGGATGCCTTGCGTCAGGTGGTGTTCCTGCGGGCCTATGCGCAAAAGCAGCCGATCAATGAATATAAGCAGGAAGCCTTTGGCCTGTTTGAAAAGATGCTGGAAATCATCCGTGAGGATGTGACCCGGATCCTGTCGAACAGTCAGCTGACCATGCCCGGTGCCGATGCGCTGCAATTGCCCGAGCTGCCCGATTTTCTGACCAGCCATATCGATCCCTTCACCGGTGAGGATGATGTGGGTGCGCGCACCCCGGGTTCGGCCGCGATGCTGGGCGCGCTGGGATCGGGGTTGACTGCTGCGGGTGATCCCTATGCCGAAATGGGCTTGTCACGCAATGCGCTGTGCCCGTGTGGTTCGGGCCAGAAGTACAAGCATTGCCACGGCGCAGCTGGGTAGACTGAAAAAGGGGCTGGCGCGGTGACCTGGCTTCCATTTGGCTTCTTCGCCACCGCATTGCTCTATGCCTCGGTCGGGTTTGGCGGCGGATCGACCTATAGCGCGCTGCTGTCGCTGGCGGGGTTTGATTATCGGCTGCTGCCGATCCTCTCACTTGCCTGCAATATCGTGGTGGTCAGCGGGGCGACGATCCGGTTTGCCCGCGCCGGAACCATCCCCTGGCGCGGCGCGTTGATGGTGTCACTGGTCGCGGCGCCGCTAGCATTTCTGGGCGGGCTGACCCCGCTCAAGGAAGCGCATTTTCTGGTGCTGCTGGGCGCAAGTCTGGTGCTGGCTGGGCTGGCGTTGTTGTTGCCGCGTGCGGTTGAAGCTGGGGGCGAGCCTGCCAGGCTGACGCGGTTCATGCCGCTGGTGGCCGCGCCGCTGGGGTATCTTGCCGGGCTGGTCGGGATCGGCGGCGGGATTTTCCTTGCCCCGCTGCTCCACCTGACGCGGTGGAACAACGCGCGGGCGATCGCGGCGACAACCAGCCTGTTCATCCTGATCAATTCGCTGGCGGGCCTTGTCGGCCAACTCGTCAAGGCCGGGCCAGACCGGTTTGGTGAAGCGCTGTCGGGCGGATTGCCGTTGTTGATCGCGGTGGTGCTGGGCGGCCAGCTGGGCAGTCTGATGGCGCTGCGGCTGCTGCCTGAACGGACGATCCGCTGGCTCACCGCTGCGCTTACCATCTGGGCCGGATCACGGCTGCTGCTGGGCTGATTTTGCCGCAGTTAGCCACAGCCTAATGGCCTGCCCCGCTGGCGAGGCGGGGCATATTGGAATAGCCTGTCCGGTGGGAATTGAACGGGAGGCTCATGGCAGTGCGAGGTGGCGCAAGGACTTGGCTGAGATTAGCCGGGGCAATGGCACCGCTGCTTGCCTCGCCCGCACAAGGCGATGTGCTGGAAGTGAACGGTGCGTCCTATAGCTGGATTGCGGGCGGTGCGGTTGCCGCGCCGATCTCCCCGCTTAGCGCGGTTCCTGAAACCCGGATCGCGGATAGCGCAGGCCCGGCGCAGTGGCGCGGTCAGGTGGCGGCTCTGGCGGCCAGATATGACATCAGCCCCGCCTTGCTCGAAGCCGTGATCTGGCAGGAGAGCCGCTGGCACACCGGCGCCGTCTCTCCGGCGGGCGCGCGCGGGCTGGCGCAGCTGATGCCCGGCACCGCGCGCCAATTGGGGGTCGATCCGCATGATCCCGTCGCTAATCTGGAAGGCGGCGCGCGGTATCTGCGCCAGCAACTGGATAGCTTTGGCGGCGATGTGGAAAAGGCGCTGGCCGCTTATAACGCCGGGCCAAAGCGGGTCCAGGATGCAGGCGGGATTCCCCGGATTGCCGAAACCCGGGCCTATGTCGCCGCAATTCTTGCGCGGCTGTCCGATCCGACCCGGAGATGATCAGAATGCGTTTGAGTTACAGCAGTCTTGCCGCACTGATCGCCGCCACGTCACAGGCCGCAGGCGCGCAAACCACCGATCCGCAGGGCTCTGGCCCGATTGTGGCGGCGCTTGGCTGGTTGCAGGGCACGCTGATGGGCAATGTCGCCACCGCCGTTGCGGTCATGGCGGTGGCGGCGGTCGGCTTCATGATGCTGACCGGGCGGATGAACTGGCGGTTTGGCGCAACGGTGATCATCGGCTGCTTCATCCTGTTTGGCGCAGGCGCAATCGTTTCGGGCATCCAATCAGCCGCAGCCGGGGGCTGAGCAGGCGCGATGTCACAAATGGGGGAGCTGATCCGTTATCCGGTCCACCGCGCGCTTACCCGGCCGCAGATGTTTGCAGGCGTGACCTATAGCTTTTTCGTGATCAACGCTGCGGTAACGACAGAGCTGTTCTTGATCAGCAAAAGCTTCGTGGTTCTGCCCGCCGCTTTGCTGATCCACGCAGCGGGCTATCTTGCCAGCCTGCGCGAGCCGCGCGTTTTCGATCTGTGGATCACCAAGGTCAGCCGCTGCCCCCGGGTGCGCAACTGGGCGAAGTGGGGCTGCAACAGCTATTCGGCATGAGGGAGGGCAGGTGATGAAATTCTTTGCCGGAGCCGCCTCCTGGGCGCAAAAAGAGGCGCTGGCCGGCGATCGGCTGCCCTATCATTCGCTGATTGATGAGAATGCGGTGCTGCTGCGCGATGGCTCGGTAATGATCGCAATTCTGGTGCCAGGGCTCAATTTCGAAACGGCCGATAGCGACGAGCTCAACGCCCATTCCGTGATGCGTGAAGTGTTGCTGCGCAGCTCGCTCGATGCGCGGTTCGTGCTCTATCACCATGTGATCCGCCGCAGGGTCGATATCGCGCTGGAGGGTCAGTTTGCCGATCCGCTCGCCGCCCATATCGATGTGCGCTGGCGTGAGCGGCTGGCGGATGGATCGCTGTTCGTGAACGATCAATTCGTCACGCTGGTTCGCCGCCCGGCGCGGGGCAAGGCCGGGTGGGCCGACCGGTTTTCCCGGCTACTCCGGCGGCAAGGCGCTGCGCTTGAGGCTGATCCGGCAGATTTGCGGGCACTGCGCGGGGCCGCTTCGGCGCTGCTTGCTTCGCTGGGTACCTATGAAGCGCGGTTACTGTGTGATTACAATGGGGTGAGCGGTACTTGTTCTGAAGTGCTTGAACTGCTTAGCGCGCTATATAACGGCGAAATGCGCCCCGTCCGCCGCCCGGCAGAGGGCACTGACATCGGCCGGATGCTGCCCTATCGCCGACTCAACTTCGGGCTGGATGCGCTGGAGCTGCGCGGACCGGCGCAGAGCGATTTTGGCGCGTTGCTATCGCTCAAGGATTATCCTGACAGCACATCGCCCGGCATGACCGACGCGTTGCTGCGCCTGCCTTGCGAGCTGGTGCTGAGCGAGAGCTATGCGCCGTCCGATCGGCAAATTGCGCGTGAGCGGATCGATCTTGCCATCCGCCGGCTCAAATCCGCCGATGAAGAGGCGGTGGCCGAACGCCGCGAGATGGTGGCCGCACGGGATGCGCTGGGGGTTGGCGCGGTGGCGTTTGGCGATCACCATCTGTCCGTGCTGGTCCGCGCCGGGCGACTGGATGCGCTCGATGAGCTGACCTCTGCCTGCGCGGCGGCGCTGGCCGATGCAGGGGCGGTTGCGGTGCGTGAGGATGTTAATCTTGAGTCCGGCTTCTGGGGGCAGTTTCCCGGCAATGAGGCCTATCTGGTCCGCCGCGCGCTGATCTCCAGCGCGAACATGGCCTGCCTTGGCTCGCTCCACGGCTTCGCGCTGGGTCAGCCGAGCGGCAATCATTGGGGCGCGGCGGTGACGCTGTTGCAAACCACCAGCGCGACGCCGTTTTTTTTCAACTTCCACGCCTCAGGCAGTGGGGGCGGCGATCTCGGCAATTTCTCGGTGATCGGTCCATCCGGATCGGGCAAGACGGTGGTGATGAACTTCCTTGCCGCGCAGGCGCAAAAGTTTGCCCCGCGCATGGTGCTGTTCGACAAGGATCGCGGGTCTGAATTGTTCGTGCGGGGGATTGGCGGGCGGTATAGCCGGATCACGGCTGGCCAGTCCACCGGCTTCAACCCGCTGGCGCTGGTGGACAGCGCTGAAAACCGCGCTTTTCTGCGCGATTGGCTGGGGGTGCTGCTGGCCGCAACCGGCCCGGAAGAATTGGTGATGGTCGCCGGTGCGGTTGATGCAGCCTATGCCAATGATGCTGCGCTGCGCCGGCTGACCCATTTCCGCGAGCTGCTGGCCGGAAGCCGCAAGCCGCAGCCGGGGGATCTGGCCAGCAGGCTTGATCCCTGGCTTGAAGGCGGCGAACATGGCTGGCTGTTCGACCATGCGCCATGTCCAGAAGGCGGGGACCGGCTCGATCTATCGGCCATGACGCTGGGCTTTGACATGACCGCGCTGTTGGAAACGCCGCGCCTGCGCACTCCGGTGATGATGTATCTGTTCCACCGGGTTGAGGAACGGCTCGATGGCCAGCCGACCATGGTGCTGATCGACGAGGGCTGGAAGGCGCTTGACGATGAAATCTTCGCCGCGCGGATCCGCGATTGGCTGAAAACCATGCGCAAACGCAATGCGCTGATCGGCTTTGCCACGCAATCCGCCCGCGACGCGCTGGACAGCCGGATTGCACCCGCGCTGGTTGAGCAGACCGCAACGATGATTTTCATGCCCAATGCCCGCGCCCGGGCCGAGGATTATTGCGAGGGCTTTGGCCTTACCGCGCATGAACTGGAACTGATCCGCACACTGCCCGCGCATAGCCGCTGCTTCCTGGTGCGCCAGCCCGGTGCTTCGGTGGTGGTGCGGCTCGATCTTTCAGGAATGCCGGATGTGCTGACGATCCTTTCAGGCCGGGAAAGCACCGTGCGGCGGCTGGATGCGCTGCGCGCCGAATATGGCGATGCGCCGCAAGCCTGGTATCCGGCGCTGACCGGGGCGATGTGGCCCGGCGCGACTGACGGCGATGATATGTGGATCGAGGCTGCGGAATGAGCGGCTGCGCTGCTCTGACCGCCCAGGCAGCGGCGGGTGTCGCTCCGGCGCTGCGCGCGGTTGATTGCCTTGCCAATGAAAGTGCGGCGGCGGCATTCGGGCGGCTGTTTGGCAGCGGCGGTGCATTGATGCCCGCGCTGACCATCATT
>JAYVKX010000161.1:0-3546 GCA_043768005.1 Novosphingobium sp.
GGCGAGGAAGCCAATGATCCCGATCTGGCCAAGGCGATTGCCGCCAATGGCGATTTCTTCGTCAACGATGCCTTCTCTGCCGCGCACCGCGCCCATACCACCACCGAAGGGCTCGCGCATCTGCTGCCCGCCTATGCGGGGCGTTCGATGCAGGCCGAGCTAGAAGCGCTGGAACGGGCGCTGGGCCAGCCGGAACAGCCAGTCGCAGCAGTGGTCGGCGGGGCGAAGGTTTCCTCCAAACTCGATGTGTTGACGCATCTGGTGACCAGGGTCGATCATCTGATTATCGGCGGCGGGATGGCCAACACTTTCCTTGCCGCACGCGGGGTTAATGTGGGCAAGTCGCTGTGCGAGCATGATCTGGCGGCGACGGCCAACGCGATCCTCGATGCGGCGGATAAGGCAGGCTGCACCGTGCATCTGCCCTATGATGTGGTCGTCGCCAAGGAATTCGCGGCCAATCCGGCCAGCTTGCGGATTTGCAACGTCCACGAAGTTGCGGCTGACGAACTGATCCTCGATATCGGACCCGCCGCGGTTGAGGCGCTGGCCGATGTGCTCAAAACCTGCCGGACGCTGGTGTGGAACGGGCCCCTGGGGGCGTTTGAAACCCCGCCGTTCGACACTGCCACTGTCGCCTTGGCGCGGACTGCGGCCGCGCTGACCCGCGAAGGCTCGCTGGTTTCGGTGGCCGGCGGTGGCGATACCGTCGCCGCGCTCAATCTGGCCGGGGCGGCCGATGATTTCAGCTATGTCTCCACTGCGGGCGGTGCCTTCCTTGAATGGATGGAAGGCAAGCAGCTGCCCGGGGTGAAGGCGTTGGAGAACGCTGCTTAATTCTGACTTGGCACCCCTGCTAAGCAAGGTTGCGATCTGCGGCCTCGCTGGGTATGGGCCGCCATTACATACGTATGCGAATACAGGAAATCGACATGAGCACGACGGCAACCGTCCAGAAGATCCTCAGCCATTATGAATCCGACAATCCGGGGGTGAAGGCCAATCTTCACCGCATCCTGATGCAGGGGCGGCTGGGCGGTACGGGCAAGCTGCTGATCCTGCCGGTCGATCAGGGTTTTGAGCACGGGCCTGCGCGCAGCTTTGCGGTCAATGATCCGGCCTATGATCCGCATTACCATTACCAGTTGGCAATCGACGCCGGGCTTTCCGCCTATGCCGCGCCGCTGGGGATGCTGGAGGCGGGCGCTTCCACCTTTGCCGGACAGATCCCGACGATCCTCAAGGTCAACAGCTCAAACAGCTGGGCCACGGGCGCGAACAGCGCGCTGACCGGATCGGTGGAGGATGCGCTGCGGCTGGGCTGCTCGGCGATCGGCTTTACGATCTATCCCGGCAGCGATGATTGCTTCGAAATGATGGAAGAAATCCGCGACATGGCGGCAGAGGCCAAGTCAGTTGGCATCGCTACGGTAATCTGGTCCTACCCGCGCGGGGGTTGCTTGCCAAAATCGGGCGAGCTGGCGTTGGATGTCGGGGCTTATGCGGCGCATATGGCGGCATTGCTGGGCGCGCATATCATCAAGGTGAAGCTGCCATCCGATCACATCGAACAGGCTGATGCCAAAAAAGCCTATGAAGGCTTTGACAGTTCGACCCAGGCCAGGCGCGTCGCCCATGTGGTGCAAAGCTGCTTTGCCGGACGCCGGATCGTGGTCTTCTCGGGCGGGGCGGCCAAGGGCGCCGATGCGGTTTATCAGGACGCGCGCGATATCCGCGATGGCGGCGGCAACGGCTCGATCATCGGCCGCAACACCTTCCAGCGGACCCGCGGTGAGGCTTTGGCAATGTTGGACAAGATCATCGCGATTTATCAGGGTGCGGAATAAGCGCCTTAGTAGCCGCGCATAAATCTGAAACCGAACCGGTAATCGCGGGGATTAATTGTAGCATTGCTGCGCGTTTCGGGGGTCACCTCAACCAGAACCAGCGTGCCATTGGCGATCGGAACTGGCCTGCCCTGTGTCAGCTCAATCTGCTGAACCCGTGATTGCCAGGTGATAAGCGTGCTGATCCGCACCTGCCCGGCCCACACGCACTGCACGTCCCTTGGACAGCGGCTGTCTTCAATGAGCTTGAGCGGAGTGATCCTGAGATCGTCGATCCTCGCTGTCTCGCCAAACCGGGCGCGGGTGATGCCGTCGCTGTCGGGGCCTAAAGTTGCGCAGCCGGTGAGGGCAAGCGCGGCGAGCGGGATGAGGGCAAAATGTTTCATGCCCCTATAACGCGCCAATGCGATGAATGGTTCCAGAATGCCGATATGGGCGCTAGGGGGCTTGGCCATGTCCAGATGCCAACTCTATCTCGTCTCCCCGCTCGATGTGGGCGGTGCCTTTCCCGAAGTGCTGGCCCGCGCGCTTGATGCCCACGGAGCTTATGCGCCGGTCGCGGCGTTCCAGTTCCGCGTTAAAGGTATGGACGATCATGCCGCCGCGCTGCTGGCCGCGCCGCTCCAGCAAATTTGCGCGGCGCGTGATGTGGCCTTCATCGTCAATGATTCGGTCAGTCTGGCCAAGCGGCTCGGCGCGGACGGGGTTCACCTGGGCCAGCAGGACGGCGATCTGCGCGAGGCGCGGGAATATCTGGGCAAGGACATCCAGATCGGCGTCACCTGCCACGGCAGCCGCCATCTGGCGCTGGAAGCGGGCGAGGCGGGGGCGGATTATGTCGCTTTCGGCGCGTTCTATCCCACCACCACCAAGGAAGTGGTGCATACCGCCAAGGTCGCGCTGCTGCGCTGGTGGCATGTCTGGTCTGAACTGCCCTGCGTGGCAATCGGCGGGATTACCCTGGCCAATGCCACGCCGTTGATTGAGGCCGGGGCCGATTTCCTCGCGGTGTCGGCGGGCGTGTGGCAGCATCCCGAAGGGCCGGAAGCAGCGGTGGCTGGCTTTGTCGCCCTGATGAAGGAGGTCCGCTCGTTCGATCCGGCCGAGGCTGATCTGGCTGCGATCATGGAAGAGCTGGACGAGCCTCTCCCGGGGATGGGCGAGGCGGATTAATCGACCAAACGGGCGGTTTCTCATGGCGTTCTCAAACGCTTTCGCCGTCAATATCTTGTCAATCGTCAGCCGCTGGTGCGCCAGCTGCACCGCCAGCGTGCCGGTTTCTTCAGCAATGCGAATCCGGTCGGCGGTGACGGCCGGGGCCGATGCGCCGCCCGGCAGCATGATGCCGAGCGCCTCGGCAATACAGGCCATGGTGCTGGCCGTTCCCATGACCGAGCAGGTGCCGACGCTGGCGACGAGCTGGTTGTTCACCGCGCTGATCTCGTCCGCGTCAATTTCGTCGGCGCGGAACTTGCCCCAGTAGCGGCGGCAGTCGGTGCAGGCGCCGACCCGCTCCCCGCGGTGGCTGCCAGTGAGCATCGAGCCGGTGATGAGCTGGATGGCCGGCAGGCCCGCCGAGGCCGCGCCCATCAGCTGTGCGGGCACGGTTTTGTCGCAGCCGCCGATCAGCACCACCGCATCCATCGGCTGCGCGCGAATCATCTCTTCGGTGTCCATCGACATCAAATTGCGCAGGTAC
>JAYVKX010000162.1:0-5226 GCA_043768005.1 Novosphingobium sp.
TGACGCTGTATATCGGCTTCTTCGCGATTTCGCTGCTGACGGGGCGCAGCCGGATCGGAGTTTCCGCGCTGACGCCGCGAATGCTGACGCTTGGATTGGTGCTGACCTTTGCGACCAGCTGGGCTGCCTATCAGGGGGTGGTGTGGAATCTGGCGATCGGCGCGCCCGATCAGATTGCCACCATACTGATGGGCGCGCGTGGTTCTGCCACCCAGATTTTCGCGGACCGGATCGACCTTATTTTTGCGGCCATCGCCGAAGTTGCTGATGCTGCGCAGGGTGGTGCGGCACCAGCAGCTCAAGGCAGTTTCACCCCGGATAATCTGATGTGGCTGGGGGCGATATTGTTGCTGCTGGGCACCGTCGGCGTGCTGGTCGCGGCGCGGATTGCGTTGGCGGTGCTGGTGGCGGCGGGTCCGATTTTTGTCGTCCTCGGCCTGTTTTCAGGAACCCGTGGGCTTTGCGCCGGCTGGCTGCGCGGGGTGGTGATGACCGCGGTGACACCGCTGTTCGTCGTGGTCGGCGGGGGGCTGATGCTGGAACTGCTGGTTCCTGTCATCGCCAGTTTGCGCGGGGGTGAGGGGATCGATGGGCGCGCGGCTTTGGCCCTGTTCCTGATTTCGTCGGTCCACATCGCCTTGATCGCAATGGTGCTGCGGGTGACGGGCGCAATGGTAGCGGGCTGGACTGTGTTTGGCCTCGTTTCGGACCAGCGTGACCTTGTGCTGGCAGCGCCAGCCCAGCCGCATGCGGATACTCAGCCACCGTTCCAGGCCACTGTTGTGCGCAGAATATCCACCCCTCCGCCAGCCTATGTTCTATCGGGACCAAGCGCCGGTCAGGCTGAAACCGGCAGCGGCCACGTTCGCGCCAGCCGCAGTTTGGTGACGCTGATGGTCAATGCGCCGCTGGCTCCAACCTCTGCTGCGATTCAGCGCGCGCGCGGGATTGGCAGCCGGTTCCGCGCACCGCTCCGCCCGGCCCGGGAGATGTTTCGATGATTCGCTTTGCCTTGCCTATCGCACTCTTAATTACGACGGCAGCCCCCGCCGCCGCGCGTGATGCGCGGCTGGTAACGCGGGTCTATGACGGCGAAGAGGTGGTGCGGATCGAAGGCCATCTCGGCGTTCAGGCCTCAATCGCCTTTGCCGAGGGCGAGCATATTGAAAACGTGGCAGTGGGCGATTCGACCAGTTGGCAGATTACCCCGAACAAGCGGGCAAACATGCTGTTCGTCAAACCGCTCAACGCCCGGGCGCGGACCAATATGACGGTGGTAACCGATCAGCGCACCTATCTGTTCGATCTCCACGCCAGCGCCGCCGCCAGCCCGCTTTATGTGCTGCGCTTCACCTATCCCGATGAACCGAAGAAGGCGGTGGCAGGCCTGACAGCGGAAGAAGCGCAAGTGGTCAGCGGCGATCCCGCCGCGCGGCCACTTGATCCGGCCTCCCTCAATTTTGCGTGGACGCAGCGCGGCAATGGCAAGCTGCTGCCCGCGCGGATTTACGATGATGGCAGCGCGACCTACCTCAGCTGGGCAGCAGGAATACCGCTGCCTGCAATCCTCATCCGCAATGATCGGGGGGACGAGGGGCCGGTGAACTTTGCAGTGCGCGGCGATGTGATCGTGGTTGATGGGGTTCCGCCGCTGATCGTCCTGCGCTCTGGCCGGGATAGCGCTACACTTGAATTCAAGGGTAGGCGCGAACGCAGCCACCCTGCCGCCGCGCTGGCGCAGCAATCCGCCGCGAAGGGGCAATAATGATGCGCCACAATCCGCAGCGCAATCCCGGGCTGTCCCCCGCCAACGACCGTGATCCGCGCGAGGGGCAGGGCGGCGAGGTGATCGATCTTGCCACTCGCAATGTCCTGCCTGCAGTCACCCAGCGCAAGCCGCGTTCTGATGGGCTGGGGCTGGCCGCAGGGGTAATATTGGTCGGCGCGCTGGGTGCGGTCACGCTGTGGAGCATGGATGCGGCACGAAGCGGTCGCTTGCCGGTGTCACAGCCCGCTGCGCCAGCGGCCCTCGCACCGGTAGTGCCGCAACCGGTGATCACGCCGATGCCCGCGCCGCAGCTTGTCACGCCGTCCCAGCAGGCATTGCTGGCCGCGCCGCCGCAGCAGGCAGTGGGCACGGTCTATGCTGTCAATCCCAATGCCACGCCGACGGTGATCTTTGATGCGAGCGGGCTGGCCGCGCCATTTGCTGCGCCATCTCCCGGAGCGGCGACGCCAGCTGGCGATGATTTTGCGGGCCGGATCGGGGGCGTAGGCGGTTCCGCCGCTACCGCCACAGCATCGATCGATCCACGGACCACGGTGACGCAGGGCACGCTGATCCCTGCGGTTCTCGAAACCGCGATCGATACCGACGTGCCGGGCTATGTCCGCGCGGTGGTCAGCGCCGATGTGCGCTCGTTCGATGGCGGAACCGTGCTGGTTCCGCGCTCATCGCGGTTGATCGGCCAATACAAAAGCGGGCTTCAGGCCGGGCAAAAGCGCGCTTATGTGATCTGGACCAGACTGATCCGGCCCGATGGAGTTTCGGTCAACATTGCCTCTCCGGCGACCAGCTTTTCTGGCGAGACGGGGCTTGAGGGCAAGGTCAACACACATTTCTTTGAAAGATTCGGTTCGGCGATGCTGCTGTCGGTCATTGGCGGGCTGTCTGCGATTGGTGGCAATGCAGGCGTCGTGATTGCAGGCGGCGGGCAGTCTGCGGCGGCCAGCGCGGTTGGTCAGACCGGGCAGATCGGGCCGACCGTGCGGGTCCGTCAGGGTGAACCGATCCGGGTGTTCACCGCGCGCGATTTGGATTTTTCGAAGGTCACGCCTCAGTGAGCAGCGCGGTTCACTCGCTGCCGCAGGGGCAATTCCTGCCCGAGGAGCCGCCGCCGCGCAGTGTTTACCTCGATGCCTATCTGGCCCCGTTCCGGCCATGGCTTGACCGCGAGACGGTGACCGAAATCCTCGTCAACCGGCCCGGTGAAATATGGATCGAAGATGCCGATCAGCCCCGGATGCAGCGCGTGGAACTCCCCGCGATTGACGATCAGCTGTTGCAGCGCCTGGCCGAGCAAGTCGCCCGGATCAGCCATCAGGGGATCAACCGTGAGCATCCGCTGCTGGCCGCAACTCTGCCCGATGGCGCGCGGATCCAGCTGATCGGGCCGCCGGCCACGCGCCGCCACTGGGCGCTGGCGATCCGCCGTCACCGGCTGCTCAATCTTGAGCTGGATGCCTATGATCGCGGCCCGATCCTGCCACCTGCAATCGTCCCGATGCCCGATCCGATGGCGCAGCCGCTTGCTTTTCTGCGTGATGCGATTGCTAGGCGGCGGACGATCCTGATTTCGGGCGGAACATCCAGTGGCAAGACGACGTTTCTGAACGCCATGCTGCGTGAAATTCCAGGCCACGAACGCGTCGTGCTGGTCGAGGATACTGCCGAACTCAGGCTGCCCAGCGCCAATGGTGTCGGGCTGATTGCGGTAAAGGGGGAACTGGGCGAAGCGAAGGTTTCTGCCAATGAATTGCTGCAGGCAGCATTGCGGCTGCGGCCAGACCGGATCGTGCTGGGCGAGCTGCGCGGGACTGAAACGGTCAGCTTCCTGCGCGCGATCAACACCGGTCACCCCGGATCCTTCTCCACCGTTCACGCCAACAGCCCGCGCGGCGCGCTGGAGCAAATCGCGCTGATGGCGATGCAGACCGGGATCGGCCTCGCCCGGGTGGAGACGCTGGAATATGCCGCCTCGCTGATCGATATTGTCGTCCAGCTGGACCGGATCGATGGGCGGCGCGGCATTTCTGCAATTGCCGAGACACGCGATCTCTTAACTCAGCGCTGAACCCGTCCGTTCTACCACTATACAAGCGGCAGGAGCGGGCATATCCTGACTTTCGCAACCAGGGGGAGGGACTTATGGCAGCATCGGATCACGTCGATTTTCATGGCTTCATGGCAGGGGTCAACCGGCGCAACCCGCACCAGCCAGAGTTTTGTCAGGCGGTCCAGGAAGTGGCTGAGGATATCTTTGATTTCATCGCCGACAAGGAAGAATATCACGCTCAGCAAATTCTGCGGCGGATTGCCGAGCCAGACCGGATCGTGTCGTTCCGCGTGTGCTGGGAGGATGATGCGGGCAATATCCGGGTCCAACGCGGCTGGCGGGTGCAGAACAACAATGCGATCGGGCCGTATAAGGGCGGGATCCGGTTTCATCCCAGCGTCAACGAAAGCGTGCTCAAATTTCTCGCGTTTGAGCAGACCTTCAAGAACGCGCTGACCGGCCTGCCGATGGGCGGCGGCAAGGGCGGGTCCAACTTCAACCCCAAAGGCAAGAGCGTGCGTGAAATTATGCGCTTTTGCCAAAGCTTCATGACCGAGCTTTACCGGCATATCGGTGCCGATGTGGATGTGCCCGCAGGCGATATTGGCGTTGGCGGGCGCGAAATTGGCTATATGTTCGGCCAGTACAAACGGATCACCAACCAGTTTACCGGGGTGCTGACCGGCAAGGGGCTGGAATATGGCGGTTCGCTGATCCGCACCGAAGCCACCGGCTATGGCGCGGTCTATTTCCTCGCCAATATGCTCGCCACCAAGGGCGAGGATCTGCAAGGCAAGGCAGCGGTAATTTCCGGATCGGGCAATGTTGCCACCCATGCGGCGGAAAAGATCGTCCAGCTGGGCGGCAAGGTGCTGACCCTATCGGATTCGGCCGGGTTCATCCACGATCCCGATGGCATAACCCAGGACAAGATTGATTGGGTCAAGGCGCACAAGACCCATCGGCGCGGGCGGATCGAGGAATATTGCGAGGAATTCAAGGGCGCAAACTTCCATGCCGGGAAAACCCCGTGGAACGTGGCTTGCGATATCGCGCTGCCTTGCGCCACGCAAAACGAACTGCTTGGCCCGGATGCCAAGGCGCTGGTGGCCAATGGCTGCAAGGCGGTGGCCGAAGGCGCCAATATGCCGACCGATCTTGACGGGGTTCATGTGTTCAAGGCGGCCAAGATCCTGTTCGCCCCGGGCAAAGCTGCCAACGCTGGCGGGGTGGCGGTATCCGGGCTGGAGATGAGCCAGAATTCCGGCCGCCGCGCCTGGCGCGAAGAGGAATTGCAGCAGATGCTCAAGGATATCATGGCGGGGATCCATGAAAGCTGCCGTGCCTATGGCGCGCAAGGCGGCGGTTATATCGATTATGTCAAAGGTGC
>JAYVKX010000163.1:0-6960 GCA_043768005.1 Novosphingobium sp.
TTTGCCTGAGAGATTCCGGGGCGGTTGCTCCTTCGGCGTCCGGTGATCCGTCTATGACGAATCGCCAAAACTCTCCCGCGCGATCAGCGACGAGCGCGGAATGGCTTTACGCAGGCGCGAAGTCAACGCCTCAGCGGGGTAAATCCCCAGCCCGCCGTGCCGCGCGCAGGATCGCATCATGTTCAAACACAAACCGGCCCGCCGCCTTTTCGCGGGTCAGGCCGATTATCGCCTGCGCCATCGTATCCGCCTTGATCGAGCGATATTTGCGATAGTCCCCGTGGAGCAGCAGATCGGCAAACGGGCTGGCGATCATCCCCAGCCGTTCGGCCGGGCGGCGTTCACTGCGCGGACCGCGCAGCAGGCCCGGGCGCAATATATCGAGCCGGGGGATCCCGATCTTGCCCAGGGCCTGATCCGTCTCGCCCTTGACGCGCAGATAAAAGCTTTTCGCGCCGCTATCCGCCCCGACCGATGAAACCACGATCATCTGGCGGATACCCGCCGCTTTCGCCGCCTTGGCACAGGCCAGCACGAGATGCTGATCCACGGCGCGAAAGGCTGCTTCATCCTTGCCCGCGGCGGCCCAAGTGGTGCCCAGCGCGCAAACCAGCACATTGGCAGCAGCCGCCGCGATCGCATCGCCCCAATTGGCGGGATCGGCCACCAGCAGTTCCATCCGCGCGCCTTTGGGCAGCGCAGCCTCGCGCCGGGCAATGCCGATGATCCGGAAGTCGCTGTGGCCAACCCCATAGTGGATCAGCCGCGAGCCGATCAGGCCTGTCGCACCGACCAGCGCAATCCGGATCGGTCTAGACATTGCGCAGCCCTTCCGGTGTCCGCCCGAAGATCTTCGCATGGGCTGAAATCGCGTAACGATCGGTCATCCCGGCGATGAAATCCGCGATATGGCGGCTGGCTTGCGGTTCGTGGCCGGGAAGCCGCTCAGCCCAGTCGCGGTCCATCAGCGCCGGATCCTGCGCATAGGCGGCATAAAGCTCTGCCGTCACCGCCCGCGCGCGTTCGGCGGTACCGATCTGCACCGGGTGGTAATAAAGTTTTTCGTACATGAACCGTTTGAGGCGGCGCTCATCCTCCGCCAGCGTCGCAGAAAAGGCGGCGGTGGCGCGATCGGCGGCGCGAACATCGGCCACGTCTGTCATACCCACAGCGCGCGCCGCGGTTTCGCCGATCACATCATTGACCATCAGCCCGATCTGGCTGCGGACCAGTTCGCGCAATTGCCGGTCACGCGGGGCGGCGGGAAACCGCGCCTCAACCCTGCGCCATTGATCGGCGACGAAATCAAGCGTGAGCAGCTCGTCCAGATCGAGGAACCCGGCGCGCAGGCCATCATCGATATCGTGGTTGTCATAGGCGATGTCATCGGCCAGCGCCGCGACCTGCGCTTCGAGCGAGGCCCAGTGACCCAGCTCCAGCGGGAAGGCCGCGTCAAGCTCGGCCAGTGCCCAGGGTGATTGGCCGACCGGGCCAGTGTGCTTGGCCAGCCCTTCCAGCAGCTCCCACGACAGGTTCAGCCCCTCATGTTCGCAATAGGGGGATTCGAGCCGCATCAGCACCCGCAGGCTGTGGGCATTGTGATCAAACCCGCCATGCTTTTGCAGCGCCGCGTCCAGCGCCTCTTCCCCGGCATGGCCGAACGGCGGGTGGCCGATATCATGCGCCAGCGCCAGCGCCTCGGTCAGATCCTCGTCCAGTCCCAGCGCGCGGGCAATCACCCGCGCGATCTGCGCCACCTCAAGGCTGTGGGTCAGTCGGACGCGATAATGATCACCATCGGGCGCGATGAACACCTGGGTCTTGTGGCGCAGGCGGCGAAAGGCGATCGAATGGACGATCCGATCCCGGTCGCGCTGATATTCACTGCGCGGTCCGCGCGCGAGTGCCGCTTCGAGCGGAAACTCGCGGCCCCGGCTGCGCGCGGGATCAGAAGCGAAGGGGGCGCGGGTCATAAATCCTCAAGGCTCGCCCATGATCCAGTCGGTCGCCGCCTCGGCATGGATCCGGGTGCAATCATAGATTGGCAGGACATTGGCATCGACATCGACGATCATCTCCAGCTCGGTACAGCCCAGCACCACCGCCTCGGCCCCGTCCTGCGCCAGATTGGTGATGATCGTCTTGAGCGCGCGTTCGGCCTGTCGGCTGGCCTTGCCCAGCAGCAGCTCGTCATAGATAATCCGGTCGAGCGTATCGACGAATTCAATCTCGGGCGGCAACAATTCGATATCCTGCGCAATCAGTTTCTGGCGGTAAAAGCTTTCCAGCATCACATTGCGCGTCCCGATCAGCGCGGCCTTGCGCACACCGTTCTGCGACATGCGCTGCGCCACGCATTCCGCAATATGGATCACCGGGACCGAAACCGAAGCGGCCACCGCATCATAAACCTTGTGCATCGAATTGGCCCCGATCACAATTCCAGTGGCACCTGCCACTTCCAGCCGCCGGGCCGATGCGGCCAGCACAGCGGCAGCAGTGTTCCATTCATCGGTGGTGGAAAGGCGGTTCAGGCTTGAAAAATCAAGGCTCTCGATCAGCAGAGGCGCGCTCGCCTGCTTGCCCACGCGCGCCTGGATCAGCCTGTTGATGTGATCATAATAAGTGCGGGTCGACAGCCAGCTCATGCCGCCGATCAGGCCAAGTTTGCGCAAAATCAGTCACTCCTGGGGGAAATGCGGTGTCCCCGCTCGCGGCGGCATTACGCAACTGGCACCGCGCCGTCCAGCCACCGCACTGTCAGCGCGATGCGCGCTGCAGAAACTGGGCCACATCCGCCGCGCTTGGCCCGGCCAGTTCCTGCTGCGGCATATGGCCGATATGGGGATAGAGGATCAGCGCCGCACCGGGGATTGAGCGGGCATACCAACGCGCGCCATCGGCGTTGATCAGCTTGTCTTCTGCACCCCACATCACCAGCACGGGCAGTTTCAGCGTGGCCAGCCGGGCCGGATCGAAACTCACCCGCTTGGCGGTAAACCGCGTGACGGTCGCCTCGCGGTTGCCGGGATAGCGCAGCAGCTCCCAATAGCGATCGACCGTGGCGGGGGTGATGAACGCCTGATTGGTCACGCTTTGGCGCAGGCTTTTTTCAACCAGGCTGCGCGGGGTGATCCAGCGCATCAGCTGATTTATGCCTGGCAGGCGGGCCAGCTTGAAGCCGATATTGCCCGGCGTCGGATCAAGCTTTGGCGCACCGCCCGCATCGACCAGCACCAGCGCCTGCAAGCGTCCGGGATGGTGCAGCGCATAGCTGGCCGCAATCGCCCCGCCCATCGAATTTCCGCCCAGCGTAAAGCGCTGGACGCCAAGTTTTGCCGCCACCTGATCGATCGTGCCCTCAAACGCCGCCAGCGAATAATCGCCGCCCGGATTTGGCCCGGTCAGCCCGTGGCCGATCTGATCGAAGCGAATTACCCGATACTGGCGCGCCAGCGTTTCGGTCCAGACATCCCAGGTGTGAAGATCATCGTTGGAGCCGTGCAGCAACACGATCACCGGCGCAGCGCGCGGGCCTTCATCGCGCAGATGGACGGTAAGGCCGCCGCCCAGATCCACAAATTGCGATGGCGCAGCGCCATATTTCGCGCGCATCGCCGCCGGATCACTATCGGGGGTGCGCAGCAGCACAAAGGCAAAGCCAAGGACCACGACCAGCGCCGCCAGCCATTTCACCACACGTCTCATTACCTCATCCCCCGCACCCAGCGTGTCACAATATCCAGCCCGGCCCGGTCAGCAGTGGAACGGCCAACCTCTGGCATCGCAACCCCGCCCTCCAGACTACCCATCCGGTAGAGCAGGATCGAATGCTCTGGATCGCCCGGCGTGATATCGAACAGCAGATTGCCCGAACCGCGCCCAGCGGCAACCGGGCGCTTGCCGATCCCAAGGCTGATCGGGTCTGCCTGCTCCCAGCGCAAATCCAGCCCTGAATTGGACGCGGAGCCTTTGGGATTATGGCAATGCGCGCAATTGACCTCAAGATAACCGCGCGCTGCATCGGCTAACGGGGCTTTATCGCGAGCTTCCCACAGCGGAACGCGCCGAGCGACAATCGGCACCGCATCAAGCTTGCCCGCACGGTGCAGCGCGGTGATCCAGCTGGCGGCAAGGTTCCGCGCCTTGGGCCCTATCGGCACCACCGCGCCTGCCAGCGCATGGCATTCCTTGCACTGGTTCTTGTTGGGGATGGCATAGGATATCGCTTGGCCCGCAGGCGTCGTCACCGCCACCCGCGCGCCGGCCAGCACCAGCCGCGCCTCGGTCTGCGCAGCGTTCCACTGATAGGGCAAGGCCACCCAGCCCTCTGCCCGGTGGAGCAGAACGCGGGTTTCGATCCGGCGCAGATTTTTTCCGACCCCGAATTGGAAAGTTTTGATCAGCGCTGCGCCGATCGGCAAATCAAGCAGCCCCTCACCCTGCGCCAGCGCTTTGGAGCCGGTCGGCAGGTAAACAAAGCGCAGCTTCTCCGCCCCGTCGGACCACAGCGGGGTGTTGAGCCGATAGGGGATTACGCCGGGTGCAGGCCGCAACACCGCGTCGCCTGCGAAAAAGCTGAATTCGGACAGCACCGCCGGAAAAGCACCGCCGGTAATCGCGCTATCATTCACCCGCTGGGCATTCACGAGTTGGGCAGGCACCGCCGCAGTGGCGGCCGCTGCCGCCGCAATCAACAACGCCGGGGCAAGCAGCCTCATCCCGCGATCCGTGCCTCCAGCGCGGCAGGCGCGCCAACGCCGGAGGGCAGTGATACGGCCACTGGCGGCGCAAACTTCATCAGCGCCGGCCGGGCCGCCTCTGCTCCGCTAGCTTGCGCGGGTAAATTCAGCGAAAGGGCGGCGATCGGACTGGTCAGGATCAGCGCCCCAGGCCCGCCAAGCCCATCCCACAGCACCGGCGGCAAGGCCCCGCCAAAAGCCGCGCGCAGCTGTTCACCACCGGGAATCTGCGGCGCAGTGCCGCCACCGTAAATCCGGTTCGCGCCGATCACCACATTGCGCGGAGAGGGATTATAGCGCGGGTCAGCGAACTTGTTGGGATAGGACACCACCATGATCTGCGCGGTGGGATTATCTGCCAGAACATTATCCTGGATCAGCACCCCATCATTGGCCATGATCATCACACCCGTCCCGCGCGGCACCCCGGCCACGATATTGCCCTTGGGCGCGAAATTCGGCGTGTCATTGCCGATTACCAGATTGCGTTCGATCACCGTATTGCCTCCGCCCATCACCGGCAGATTGGGCAGATCGAACACCAGTATCCCGCCGGTATTGCGGGTGGCAAGGTTGCCGATCACCAGCGCGTTGCGGCTATTCTCGATCTCGATCCCGGCAACATTGCCCTCGGCCACCGAATAGCGGACGGTGATATCCTTGCTTTGCCCCACGTAAATCCCGGCGTCGGACGCGCCCTTCACCTTCGATCCATCGATCAGCACACCGCTGCTTTCGACCGGGTAGATCCCATAGGCGCCGTTGGTTTCCTTTGGCCCGGCGGTCCATTCAACCCGGATCCGGTAGTACACGATCCGGTCTGCGCCCTTTGATTTGATCCCGTCGCCATGCGGGTTTTCGACCGCGAAATCGCGCAAGGTTACATCATCCGAAGTCACTAGCAGCCCCTCGCCCGCGCCCTGCTGGGCGGTGAAATCAAGGATCGTGGCATCCATCCCCGCGCCGCGCACAATCACCGCATTGGCATCAAGCGAAAGCCCGTCGCTCAGCATAAACCGCCCTGCCCCGATGCTGACCACATCGCCCGGCTGGGCTACGATCAGCGCCTCTTGCAAGCGTTGCTGCGCATCATCGCCAGCGGAAACTTCGATGGTTCTGGCATTGGCTGGCAGGGCAGAGCTGAGCAACAGCACCGCAGCGATGGTTTTGGCTGGTTTGATCATGCCGCAAATGAAGCGCTTACATCGATGTAAGTCAACTGGTGCGGAGCTTACCGCTTCTCTGCCGCCAATCCGCTGGCGCACAATGCGGCAGAGCTGGCGGTGACCTTGATCGCCTCGCTATCGCCAACCCGGCGCACTGCCGCGACATAATCCCACAGCGAGCGTTTATCACCCTTCAATTGCTTGAGTTTCTGCAACTGGGCGATGCTCAGCCGATCGGTCAACCGGCTCGCCATGCAGGCGGCGTTATCGTCAGACAACCCAGCCTCGATCATCGCGCTCTTGACCTGGCCATAGGCGAGCTTGGAAACACAGGCCCCGCTGGCCAGCGCCAGTGTCGCTGCCAGCAGCAGGCGCATCAGTGCTGCAGCGCCTTCACAATATCCTCGACCATCTTCTTCGCGTCGGCCAGCAGCATCATGGTCTGGTCCATGTAGAACACGTCATTGTCGACGCCCGCATAACCGACCCCGCCCATGCTGCGCTTGATGAACATGATGGTCTTGGCCTTTTCGACGTCGAACACCGGCATCCCATAAATCGGCGATGTCTTGTCGGTTTTCGCCGCCGGATTAACCACATCGTTGGCCCCGATGATGAAGGCCACGTCAGTCTGCGCGAACTCGCCGTTGATATCCTCCAGCTCGAACACTTCGTCATAGGGCACATTGGCTTCGGCCAGCAGCACGTTCATATGGCCGGGCATCCGCCCTGCAACCGGATGGATCGCATATTTGACCCGCACGCCCTTGGCTTTCAGCTGATCGCCCATCTCGCGCAGCACGTGCTGGGCCTGCGCCACCGCCATGCCATAGCCCGGGATGATGATCACCTGCTCGGCCTCGCTCAGCAGGAAGGCGGCATCCTCAGCCGATCCGCGTTTCCATGGGCGGTCGGTCTTGGCGGCATCGCCTGAGCTTGCGACTGCGCCAAACCCGCCTGCAATCACCGAAATGAAGCTGCGGTTCATCGCCTTGCACATGATGTAGGAGAGGATCGCACCGGATGATCCGACCAGCGCCCCGGTGATGATC
>JAYVKX010000164.1:0-2244 GCA_043768005.1 Novosphingobium sp.
ACAGCTACTATGCCGAGGGCGAGCTCAAGGCCGAAGGGACATCGGTCGCCGAAGGCATCGGGCAGGGGCGGATTACGGCCAACCTTGAGGGCGCGCCAATCGACACCCAGTTTCGCATCTCGGACGAGGAAGGGCTCGAATGGGTCGCCCGACTGCTGCAGGACGAGGGGTTGTGCCTTGGGCTGTCGAGCGGGATAAATGTGGCGGGGGCAGTGGCGCTGGGCAAGCAGCTTGGTGCGGGCTCGCGCGTCGCCACGATCCTGTGCGACACGGGCTTCCGCTATCTCTCCTCGCTCTACAATGCGGAGTGGCTGCGCGACAAAGGCTTGCCAGTCTTCCCTTGGCTCGCCTGATCGGCTAGACTTTGCGGCAATGGCAACAAAGCCGCTAACCCAGGTCGCGCAACCTCAGGTTGCACCCACCCATTTCGTGCCTCCAACGGCGCGCGAAATGCGTGCGCAAGCCGTGCACCGCCTGCAAGTCGGGCTGTTCGGGCTGGCGGCGATGCTGTTGCTTGTGGGCCTTGCCAATATCATCATGGACCGCGCCCGCCTGGCGGATGAAGCCTTCGGCCTGCCGCGGGCAACGGGTTCCGCCGCGGCGCAGCCTGCCAATACCGATCCGCTAGCCGACATCGGCGTGGTCCCCGCTGCTGATCCGAGCGCAAGCGCGGTTCCCAGCGAACCGCCGGTCAATGCTCCACCGCGCCGCTAAGCGGTATCGCCCAGTTCTGCTGATGGTCGCGGTCCTGGCGTTGCTCGCCGGAATTGTGGTGGCCGTGCGCGGGACCGAGCCGGGCTGCCGGCTGGGGCTGTTCACCACGCTGCCGATCCTGTGGAACGAGGCCCCCGATGTGGCGGGCATGCTCAGATCGTCCGACGCGCCGCATTGGGCGCGGGCCGAGCTAGCGCGTTACGGGACGATCGAGCCGCTCGATACGCTGGCCGCTCTGGACCGGGTTGACCGGCTGGTTCTCGCGCAGCCACGCCCGCTAAGCGGCGACGAGAATGTTGCGCTCGACGATTGGGTGCGCGGTGGCGGTCGCTTGCTGCTGTTTGCCGACCCGCTGCTCACCGAAGAGTCGATCTATGCGTTGGGCGACCGGCGGCGACCGCAGGATGTGGTCATGCTCTCGCCAATCCTGCACCGCTGGGGGCTTGAGTTGCGGTTCGACGAAGCGCAACACACCGGGGAGCCTGCGATCGAGGGTATCCCCGTTAATCTCGCCGGGCGCTTCGCGCTCACGCAGCCCGCCACCTGCCGAAGCTGGGCGGATGGTATTGCGGTCAGCTGCGCGATAGGGAAGGGCCGCGTCATCGCGCTGGCCGACGCGGCGGTGCTGGAGCGCGACGATCCCGATGGGAAGCGGCAAGAGGCGCTGGACACGTTGCTGGCAACCGCCTTTTCGGACAGTCACTAGCTCGATCGGGGAAATCGCGGGACGATTCCCGTCGATTCTCGGAGTCGCGCGCTAAGTTGCTGAATTTAGTAGAGAACAAACGCAAAACATTGTCGTCCGGATGGGAAGTGATCTGCGATTGAAATAGATATAAATCAATTATTTACCGTGTTATCCCGTGAAATCCCGTAATTTTCCCTTCCATCCCCTTCGGAGCAGGGTTAAGGACAGCGTTCATCGGCAACGATTTTCCCTGCTGCATCCGGAAGCGGATGGGCTGGCTGCGAGGGTGCGCGGCCAGACGGGGGAGTCGTGTGCCGGATTTATTCTCCCTTGGGTGGGGTTCGGGGCACAGTGGAGGCTAAGCAGCCAGTCAGTTACAGCGGTCAGGGTTTTTCGCTGCGCGGCGAAAAGGGCCGCTTCGTGCTGCCCCCGCAGTTCCGCAAGATGGTCCGCGATTCCAGTGATGGCACGCGGACGCTGTGCCTCGCCAAACATGAACGCTGGAATTGCCTGACCGGTTTCGGGCTGTCGCGCCGCAACGACTTCGTCCTGCAGCTTGACCGTGAAGAGCGCGTTGCCACCGAGACCGGGCGGGATTTCGACCGCGATCTGCGTGCCATGCAGCTTTACGGCTTTTCCGAAGTGCCATTCGACGACAGCGGACGGTTCGTGATGCCCGAGCATCTGCTGGAGATCGGCAGCGTGGCCGACCGGCTCTATTTCCAGGGCGCGGGCGCATTCTTCACACTGTGGAATCCCGAAGAGCTCGCGCGGATGGGCGCTGGCTGGGAAGGCGCGCAGGCCGCCTGCGCCAAGCTTTCCATTGATGCCGAGGCGCGTAA
>JAYVKX010000165.1:0-3445 GCA_043768005.1 Novosphingobium sp.
AGTTTGACTGGAACGGGCGCGGAGATCGCGATGGACAACGTCACCTGGTATCACCGCGACGCCGCCGGTATCGTGATCGAACAAATCCGCAGCCCCCATGCGCGCTATGCCAATCCCGGCTGGCTGCTTGATGCTCCGCGCCGGTTCGAGGTGAAGACCACCATGCAGCAATCGCTAGCCCCGCTCGTTGTCGCGCCGGGTGTAACCCCGGCCCAGATCGCGCTGAGCAGCAATGATGCCGATGCGCAAGATTTGTTCGAACTGTCGCGGACCATCTCGGCTATGAAGGCTGCGGGCCGCCGCACCAGTGAGCTGGAGGGCAAGTGGTGGCACAAGATCTCAGGGCCGCTCTCGGCACTGTTGATGCCGCTGCTCGGCGCGGTTGCAGCCTTCGGGCTGGCGCGGTCGGGGCAATTGCTGATCCGCTCGATCATCGGCATGTCGCTGGGCTTTGCCTATTTCGTGATCGACAACGCCGCGCTCGCCATGGGCAACTTCGGCGGCTACCCCCCAATGATCGCCGCCTGGGCACCGTTCCTGCTGTTCGCGATGGTGGGTGAAACGGTGCTGGTACGCACCGAAGAATAAGGGCAGCTTGCGGGCGGGGGGCACCGATTGGCCGACATCTTTCTTTCCTACAACCGCGAAGACGCCGCCGTGGCGAAGCATTACGCCGATGCCTTTGCGCGTGAGGGGCTCTCCGTCTGGTGGGACACCGCTATACGGTCTGGCGAGGCTTATGACGAGGTGACCGAGGCCGCCTTGCGCGGGGCGAAGGCAGTGGTGGTGCTGTGGTCGCCGCGCTCGGTGGCGTCTCGCTGGGTGCGGGCAGAGGCGACGATTGCGGATCGCAGCAAGACATTGGTGCCGGTGACGATCGAGGCGTGTGAACGCCCGATCATGTTCGAACTGACCCAGACCGCGGAATTGTCGCATTGGACGGGGGATGCGGGGGATCGGGCCTGGCTCGCGTTTCTTGGTGATGTGCGGCGGTTTGTGTCGCACGGGGTCGAACCGGAAGCCAAGCCTGTGCCATCTCCGGTGGCGGTCAAGCCTTCGGCGAATGAACGTGGATCGGCTCCCTCACTGGCGGTACTGCCTTTCACCAATCGCTCGCAGCTGTCAGAGGACAACGTATTTGCCGAGGGCATGGTCGAAGACCTGATTTCGGCACTCGCACAAGGTGCCTTCGTGAGGGTACTCGGGAGCCTCGCGACAGCCAATCTGCGCCGCGAGACGATTGCCGATCCGGCAGCGGTCGGATGGCAACTGGGGGTACGCTACCTTCTCGAAGGCAATGTAAGGCGGGTTGGTGCGACCCTTCGAGTCACAACCCAGCTGATCGAAGCGGCGAGCGGCGAAGTGTTGTGGGCCGGGCGGTTCGAGCGTCCCTTGAGCGAACTCGCCGCGCTTCAGGAAGAGCTGGTGATCGAAGTCGCGGGCAGTCTCGATTTGCAGGTTTTGACCCAGGAAACCGAACGCGCGCTCAAAAAGCCCGGTGATCTGACCGCCTGGGAAGCGGCGATCCGCAGCACCTCGTCCACTAATCATCTCGATCCTGTCAGTCTGGCGACGGGAATAGAGGAGGGTCGGCGCGCAGTCGCGATCGCTCCTGACTATGCGCCCGGGCATGCTGCGTTGGCGCAAAGTTCCGCACTACATTATCTGCTCGCCAGCCACGATGACCCCGCGCAGGTCAACGCGATCCGGCGACATATCGACCGCGCGATCGAACTGGCGCCCAATGACCCATTCGTGCTCACTCATGCCGGGAGCGCGCTGGTCTGGACCGGGCAATTGGTGGATGCGCTGCAACCGCTCGGCCGCGCGCTTGCCAAAATGCCAGGCAACGGATTGGCGCATTTCAACTACGCATCTGCGTGCAGCTTTCTCGACCGCACTGATGAGGCGCGCGAACATATCACACTGGCCATTCGCTTGATGTCCGGCTCGCCATTGCTCTGGGGGGTTTTGTCGATAGACGCCAACGCCTTGATCCGGATGGGACGTTGGGGGGAAGCGGCGGCAAGGCTCGACGAAAGCCTGATGCTCAATCCCGATGGCAGCATCATCCGGCTGCAGCAGGCTATCTGCTACCGCCATCTTGGCCGCAACGATGAAGCAAGCGCGACATTCGCCCGTACCCGCAGCGACGGCTGGACGCTGGCGCAGATGGAAGTCTGGTTCAGTCGGGTCATGGGAAACAACCCTGTGCTCGAAGAACACCTCGATAGCATCCGTGCGCTGTGGGCGGAAAAGGGTGCGCTATGACCATCACCCCGCCCGAAGGTCTGCTCCCCCTCACCCAACACAACGCGCAAGCCGTGTTCGACTGGGTGTTTGCGCCGTGGATCAAGGATCTGGGGCTGACCGATTTTGTGGTGCGCGAAGGGTGTGTTTCAATGCGGCTGCCGCTGAATGATCGGCTGAAGTTCTTTTCCGGCGCAGTCTGCGGTCAGGCGCTGATGGCGGCGATTGATACGGTGGCCAGCATGGCCGCGTTGACCGGGCCGCGTGCGGGCAAAGGCACCGTCTATCAACACACCCACTTCCTGCGTCCGGCGGCGAATGATGATTTTATCGTCGCAGCGACGGTCAAACGCTTTGGCAAAGCCAGCGCCTATGTCGATTGCAGCGTGAGTTTTGCGGGATCGGGCGAACTGGTCGCCCATGCGGTGCTGGAATTTGCCTTTTGATCGGCAGGGCTTACCCCAGCCGTATCGTGCTACGCGCGAGGCGTCCCAGCAGCGGCAGCAGGCCGGGATAGTTTGCCTTTTCATAGGTTGAACCAGCACCCAACTGCGTCACCAGCCGCCGATGCGCCTCTGGCAGCGAGTGATAGGGCACGCTGGGTAGCAAATGGTGCAGCGCGTGATAGCGCAAGCCCACCGGTGCCCAGACCTCGGCCAGAAAGCCGGGCGGGGGCACATTGACCGTATCGAGGTATTGCGCCGTCACCGTCATCGCCTCGCCCTCGTTCTCCCACAAATGGGCCACAAGGGTACGGATCTGGTTGAGCACTGCGGTTGCCGAAACCACCGCCAAGCCGATCGCCAAAGGGCGCCAATCATACAGCACGGCAGTGGCAATCAGGAAGATCGCCCACAGCGATGCGCCCAGTTCCTGCCAGAAGACCAGACGCGCAAAATCGCCCTCGGGCGGGCGGCGGCGGAAATCGGGATTGATCGACAACGCCGATGCTCGTTCCCACACCAGCCGGCGCAGAGAAGGGATCAGTGCCCCAAGCGGGACCAGCACTGCCGATCGCAACAACAGCCCCACCGGCAGCAACATCGCCACCAGGATGAACAGCGGCAGCGACCATGGTTTCATCAGTGCGAGGGGGAGATATTCCGGATCTTCTGCCGTCCCATAGCGGGTGCGGGCATGATGCAACGTATGGACGTTTTCATACATCAGCGATGGCATCATCATGGGCACGCCA
>JAYVKX010000166.1:0-10748 GCA_043768005.1 Novosphingobium sp.
ATCAGCAGGTTGGAGGCAGCATTGCCGGTGATGAGATTGGCCAGCTCATTGCCCACGCCATAAAAACCGGCCGACAGCGTCAGATTTTCGACATTGGCATAAAGATAGAAGCTGACCGTCGAGGTCACGCTATCGAGACCCTCGCCCGCGTTTTCGAACAACAGATCGCCTTGCTGATCGACCGCATAAGTATCACTTCCCAGCCCGCCGAACATCTGATCCGCCCCGGCCCCGCCATTCAACGTATCATTGCCGCCATTGCCACGCAGATAGTCAGCTGCGCTTGATCCGTTGAGGACATCGGCCTGATCGCCGCCGAACAACAGTTGGTTGGCCGTCAGCCCTTCACGCGCATTAAGCGTTACGCCGACCACGTTTGATCCTGCGGCCAGCACCAGCGCATCGCCCCCAACGCCGCCCGTCCAATTGGTCAGCGTCAGATTGGGCATGAGATAGCTGCCACCCGCCAGCGCCAAGAACACCATGCTGTCCGCCCCGGCACCGCCGACCAATTCGGTCACCCCGCTGGGGCCAAGCTGGGTATATTGCATGACCCCCTGCAGACTGGTGCCAGCTTGGGAATCGAACACGATCCGCTCCACACTGATCACTGACTGCTGGACAAAATTGATCAAATTATGGATCGATACCGGGCCATAGGGCGATGCGGCTGCGCCATCATAATTGCGCAGCAGGATCGTATCGGTGCCGGTGCCGCCATCAAAGATACCATCCGCTGCGGTCGGCCCATCCAGCACGATCACATCATTGCCAGCATCGCCGTAAAGCTTATCAACCCCGCCGCCGCCATACAGCCGGTCATTGCCATCGCCGCCGTGCAGCTCATCGTTCAGGCCAAACCCGAACATCAGATCATCAAACGCTGTACCTGTATCAAATACCTGATAAATTTCGGTACTCAGAATGAGATCATTCGCGCTCAGATTGGCCAGCGTGATGTTCTGGAGGACCATTTCATAATGCTGGCCGCCGTCATCAGCGCTAAGAATGACATTAGCCCCGCTTTGCACCAGGCTAAGGTCACCAAACCGGCTGAGGCTGTTGATATCGGTTCCGGTGAAATCGATCTTGTCCACGCCGATGGTGAAATCGGTGACTACGCCCGAAACCTGCCCCGGGGTGAACCGGTCTGCACCAGCACCGCCGGTGGCGGTCTGGGTGCCCACGCCGAAATGGATGATGTCATTACCCGAGGTACCAATTATCGAGATGCCATTGCCAAACCCGGCCGCAATCTCGAACGACACGGCCGAGCCGGCCTCGATCACATATTGCGCGCCGTTGAAGCTGGCACCATCATCAAGATAAACCAGAATGGTTCCAGTGCCTCGGAAAAAGGCATTGACGGGGAGCATCGCCAGACTGGCGCTGTCCAGTTCCAGCACAGCAGCTTCCTGCATCGTGGTATTGGCCAGCAGCGGAATGAATTCGGGCAGCAGGTTCACGCCCTCAATACTGACCAGTGTCGCGCCCAGGCTGACATAGCCGCCGATCGTCAGCACATCGGTTCCCGCGCCGCCATTCAGCGTGCTGCCAAAGCCGCTGTAGGTGGTTGGTGCCAAAAAGCCGCCTGATCCATTGGGATTGGCATTGTTGATGATCGCCAGCGTATCATTGCCGTCATTGCCAAACAGCTGGTTGATGCCGCCCCGTCCATCAAGCGAATCGGCGTTGGCTGAACCGTTCAGCACATCATCACCCAGCCCGCCGCTTAGAATCTGCAGCGTGTTAAGCCCGGCTGCTGCGTTCAACGTCACGTTGGTCCCGGCGGGCGCGGCAGAGCTCATCACTACGAAATCGGTTCCACCGGTCCAGCCATTGACCGGTGCGCTGCTCCAATTGGTCAGCGTCAGCACGGGCATGGTGAAGGTGCCGCCCACATTGCCGATGCTGAAGGCCACGAAATCACGGCCCGCGCCGCCAACCAATTCGGTCAGGCCGGTCGAACCGAGCAGGCTGTAAGAAACTGACGCCTGCAAAGTGTCGCCAATATTCGAGGCGAACACCAACCGCTCGATCGAGGTGAGCGAGCTTGTTCCGGACAGGGCGTGGGGTGAAAGATTTCCCAGAGCCGTGACCAGCGGAACCAGTGCGGCGCGCAGCTCGATCGTATCGGTTCCTGCACCGCCATTGAATGTTTCTGTGCTGCCGGTGAACTGGTCCTCGATGAAAGTATCATTGCCATCGCCGCCAGAAAGCTGATCGATGCCGGGGCCCCCGTTGATGATATCGTTTCCGGCGCCGCCATCGATGATATCATTGCCGGCCAGGCCAGAGATTACATCAGCATCGGCAGTACCATTGATCGTATCATTGCCGCTGGTTCCGATAATTTCCATCTGTCCGACTCCTGAAACTGGCCATCACCCTATTCCTTATCTCCCCTCACGAATAGGAGCCAATCGACAATCCGGGCCACGACCGCAAGCCGCAGCCCCAGGCCGACACTTGCAAATCGCTCTCACGCGGGCAATTTCGCCTGCTGGCAGCAGCTGCTATGGCGGAAAAAATCATATATTTATGTAATAAATCAATATATTAATAAGAATTGTCCTGTATTGGGACTAATTCAGCTATAGTTTATTTCAGATTACCAAGTTGCACAGTCATTCATTCGCTATTAATCCTCTAAACTCGCCATGGGCATGAATTGCCTTGCCGTTGTTCGGCTGTTGTTGGCGCATTCAAGCCGCCAGTGCGGGTCGCTTTTTACAGTTGCTGCTCAGGTCTAACTGGCCGGGCGCTAAACTTAGAGGGGACTTGCCATGTCAGACGATTTTTGCCCACGCCAGATCATCTTCACCATTCCCGGCAATCCGGGCGTCCAGGTGATCGCCACCGAAGTGAACGGCGGTATCGTATTCCAGGTTGATGCCAATAATGCCGCAGATCTGCGCGGTCTGTTCTTCGATATCAACGAAGCCAAGCTGCCGGGCATGACGATCACCGGCGATAGTCATCTGACCAGTTCGCGGATCAGTGCCAATCGTGTGCTTGATCTGGGCCACGGCGCCAACATGAATGGTAAAACCAAGGACGGCTTTGATGTCGGGCTTGAATGGGGCTCGGCCGGCGCCGGGCGCAACGCAATCAATTATGAGGTGAGTTTCACCCTATCCAACAGCGCCCATAATCTGACTTTGGATGATATCGCTCACCAGCGCTTTGGCGCAAGACTGGACGCGATCGGCGGTCCGGGCGGCCCGCGCGATGGCGGTGCAGCCAAGCTGATCGGCATCGCCCCTGCCGCGCCCGATGCGCACGATGACGTGATCGCGATGTTCGAAGATGGCGCTGCGGGGCTGGGCAATCCATCCAAGGTACCCGCAACCGTTGTACTCAACGTGCTGGCCAACGATACCGATGGTGATGGCGATGCGCTGATCATTACCGAAATCCATCACCAACCGGCGCATGGCACCGTGGCAATCGCGGCGGATGGCAAGACGCTGATCTATACGCCAGAGCTGGATTATGCCGGGCAAGTCTCGTTCGAATACTGCATATCGGATGGCCACGGCGGCCAGGATCATGCCACCGCGACGCTCAACATCGCGGCCGTAGCCGACAGTCCGTTGCTGAATGTCACGGTTAGCGCAACCGGCGTGGTCAATCAGGTGCTGCTCCATGTCGTATCCGATCAGAACGATGCGGACAGTTCGGAATATCTTACCCACGTCCTCACCAGCGCGCTGCCTGCGGGCGTCACCATCACGCCAGTCTCGGCCAATCCCGGGGGTGAGCCTGATCATATCGGTCAGGATTTCCTGCTGACTTTGCCGATCAACGCAGACGCCAATTTTAATCTGACCTTTACCGCGGAATCGCGCGAAACATCGAACGGGGATACCGAAACCAGCACCTTCACCGTTCCGATCCTGCTCGAATATAATTCGACCACCACGCATACCGAATTCGCCGCCACCGACCAGAGCATCTGGAGCAACGGCAATGCCTTTGTCTTCGACGATGACCGGTTCATTGGCATCCAGACCGGGCAGTTCAATCAATCAGTGGGAGGTGCGCTTTATGCCGGGATTGAAGGCCACATCACATTGGGTCTGCAATCCACGCTGCATTTCAACGGCGGAGAGATCGATGCCAACGCGGGCTATGATCTGACGGTTGGGACCAATTTCAACAAGACCACCGATACGCTGCTGATCTCGACCAATGCGCTGCTGACCAACGCGCATTTTGATACGACCGGCCCCGTAGGCAGCTATTTGCTGCAGTTCCTCTACGATGTGGCGCTGCGGGCCTATGCCGGGGTGAATATTGATCTTGGCCTGCTTGGCAGCATTACGGAAGGGGGTAATCTGGTCAATTTCTCGTTCGGTCCGGGTGCCTTCACGATCCTTGATCTAGACAATGAATCGATTGGCGGAACCATCGATCTTCCGCCGCCGCTCGATGCCTTCTCACTCAATTTCGCCTGGCCGAATATTACGACCAATGGCTCTTTCCCGGGAAATCCGATCGGGTCGAGCGGAGCGAGCAACAATTTCCTTGAGCTGGTCCTTGATCTCGACACGCTGGTTTCGCAATTGCTGTTTGGCGGGGCCAACCCTTTCGATCCGCCGCGGCTCAGCTTCGGCCCGGTCTATGCTGATGCCGATTTGCTTGACGTCGACATCATTGCCGGACTGAACTTCCTCCAGCAGTTCAGCATGGAGCTGGGCGATCTGGTCGGCACGCTGAACTTCGAGGATGGCAGCTCGCAAAGCTTTGTCTTCGGGGATTCGTTCCAAATCGAACATGCCTCGGATATCGATCTGCACGGCGATCATGATGGGCTGGTAGAGTTCACCTTCTCGCTGGCGCCCAAGGCGGCGCTGACCAACACCACCGATCTTGGCTTTAACGTGGGCGTCAGCATCAGCCTGCTCTCGGTCGAGGTTGGCTATGATATCGGGGTGGCCAGCGACAGCACCACACTGGGGCCGATCGCCAGCTTTGGTGCAGTGGTGCCGATTGCCAGCCTGACGGTGTTCGATGATACTTTCGCGCTGGCATACGCCCAGCAGCAAGTGTCCTTCGCCGCCTGATTGCAAACCCGACAAGAAAACGGCCCATCCGGCTTGTGCCGGGCGGGCCGTTTCTTTGGGCGATTGCCGACCTTACATTTTATAGGTCAGGCGGATGTAACCGAACTGGCCGGGAACATCATAGGTGGTCGGATCGAAGTTGTTCAGGCCGCAGCTGATACAGGCCGGCGGATCAACATCGAACAGATTGTTGACGCCCAGCGTGATGCCAAAGCGCTTGTCGAGGAAGCCCGGGGTCCAGCCCAGCTGGAGATCGGTGTAGAAGGTCGATCCCAGCTTGTTGCCGTTCTGGCTTTCGGTGACCGCCGCAATGTAGCGGCCCGTGACGGATGCGCTGAAGCCGTTCATCGCCCAGTCCAGCGTCCCATTGGCCTTGTACTTCGGATAGGCCTGATCAGGGCTGCCACGCTCAGTCCCCTCGCGTGAGATTTCCGCGCTGCCCGTGGCTGCTGGCACCGTGATCGTATAATCGAACAGGAAGTTGTTTGCCCAATAGAGCCCGAAGGTGCCCATCCCGGTTTCGGGCGAGCGATAGTTGAACGTCACATCAAGCCCGCGCGTCTTGATCCCAGCGATGTTCTGCAGCAGCCCCCGGATCTGGGTGATCGCGCCCGAGCTGGAGCGGGTGATGGCCGCGCAGCTGGCCGGATCTGCGCTTTGTGCACAGCGCCCAAGCAGCGTGCTGGCATCAACCGCCTGGATCGCCCCATCTACCTTGATGTCGTAATAATTGACTTCAAGCGACAGGTTGCGGGCGAATCCGCCCTTGGCCCAGGATGGCGAATAGACCCCGCCAAACACATAGCTGGTCGAAGTTTCGGCCTTCAGGTTCTGGTTGCCGCCGGTGATCACCGGAAGCTGCGGGTTGTTCTGCACATAGCTGCCAGAAGCCGGAACCCCTTGCGCGATGCAGTTGGTGCGGATGTTGGCAGGGGTTGCCCCGGTCAGGCCCGAGCAGGGATCGCCCAGCTCTTGGTCAAACCGCGAGGGCGTGCCGAACAATTCGCCGATGCTGGGGGCACGGAAGCCCTCGGCATAGGTGCCGCGCAGCAGCAGATCGTCAACCGGACGCCAGTTGGCCCCGCCCTTGAAAGTGGTGGTCCCGCCCGAGGTCGAATAATCCGAATAACGCGCCGCAAACGACAGATCGAACGATTTGGCAAAGGGTGCATCCTTCAGCACCGGAACGCTAAGCTCGCCGTAAACTTCGCTGGCGTGATAGCCCCCGCGCGAAGGCAAGGCCGGGATATCCGAGCCAAAACCCGCCGCCACGACGGGATCGGGATCGAACGAGCCGAACAGCGAGCGATATTCATACCCCACCGCCAGGCCCAGCGGCCCCGCCGGCAGCTCGAACAGATCGCCGGTTATGTTGGCGCTGATATCGGTCAGGCGCTGGTTGCTTTTGTCGCGTTCAGTAAAGGCAACATAATTGATCATCGCAGGGGTGATCGATCCTGCGCCGCCAAACAGGTTGAACGGAACGCAGGCCCCGGTGCAGGCCGAAATCGGGCCCAGCGCGCGGCGCAGATTATCGGCATTGACGTTGCCGGTGAAGGTCTGCTTGGCATCGTTTATCGAATGGACGACGTTGACATCCCAGTGCCACTCGCGCTCACCCAGCTGGAACCCGCCGTCCAGCGTGCCCGCCATATAGAAGGTATCAACCGACTGCGAATAACGGCGCGGGCCGTTTTCGATGAAGCGGCGCGCAATGAAATCATAATTGCGGGTGCCGCCAGTTGCGCCTGAATCCAGCGTGCCGAACGGGTTGAAGGGGTTGCTCGCATCGATGATGATCGTATCGAGCAGATTGCCATTGCCTGCATCCGGGCCGATGAACAGCGGCAGCGGCGCGGCCTGGTTCTTCGAATTGCGATGGTTATAGACCATTTTGGCCGCGAAATGGATATCGCTGCCCAGATCCTGCCCGAAGTTCAGGAACACGCCGTAACGCTCACTCGGGGTGAGGATCAGGTTGAAGGGCGCAAAGTTGAACCGATCAAGCGTGGTGAAGCCGCGATAATCGCTGCCCGCACCGGTTGGATCGCCCGGCGTGTAACGCGGCCGACCCGTGATCGGCGAGGTCTTGAGGGTCAGGTTCTGGTCAAGCACCAGGAACCGGCCAAGCGGCGTGGCGGACGAGCAGCCGCCGCCCAGGCAGCTGGTCGAACCCGGATTGGGCCAGAGCGAGATATCGCGATCGGCCGAACTGACGATGTCCTGCTTTACATAATTGGCACCGACCACCAGCGAGGTGCCCGAATCCTTGTTCTGCGTGCCCCAGGTCAGATTGTAATTCTGCGTGGTGCCATCACCCTGACGGTACTGACCAACCTGCGCCGAGGCGGCAAAGCCGGAGTAGTTCTTCTTGGTGATGATGTTGACCACACCGGCCATCGCATCCGAGCCATAGATCGACGAAGCGCCATCAAGCAGCACTTCAACCCGGTCGATAATCCCGTCAGGGATGGTGTTGAGATCGGTTGAGCCCGGAATGCCCGAGGCCGAGGCCCCGTTGACCCAGCGCAGCCCATCCACCAGCACCAGCGTACGGCGCGAGGTGAGATAGCGCAAATCAACCTCAGCCGAACCTGCGCCAACGCCGCCGCCGTCTGGCGGATTGCCAAAGTTGCCCGAGCTGTTGAACTTGCTGTTCAGCGCCCCGCCAGAGCTTGGCAGCTGCTGCAGCACATCGGCGACCGAGGACAGCCCGGTGCGGGCGATATCATCGCTATCGACAAAGGTGGTTGGCGTGGTCTGATCCAGCGGATCGTGACGAATGCGCGAGCCGGTGATGACGATGGACGCCCCCGGTGTGGCTTCTGCGGCGGTGGCACTGTCCTGCGCATAGGCAGGCGAAGCGGCGAACAATCCGGATAATACCAGCGCTGCAAGAGCGCTGCCGGAACGGAAACTGGCTGGACTACGCATAGAACCCCCCTTGCGATATGAAATCGGTTTAATTCAAACAGCTTGCGAATTTTAAGTGGCATTAACGAGCCGCGACCTACCGCGTTAGAATAGCCAGACAGTTACCCCGGGGAAACAATTAGCCGCGTTACAGTTATTTTCTTTCGCAAACGTATCCAAAAAACCACAGACAATCGATTGTCTGAACAAGTTGGCCCGGCGGTTAGCAATGAACCGCCGGGCCAGACCGTACTTGGAAGGGACAGGCCGATTGCGCCGCCAGTTCGCGCACCCGCTGCAGCATATTGGTCACTTCCCCCAGCGCGCCTTCTGCGGTTTGCACCAGCCAGATACCATCATTGGCATTGCGGATGCCCTGGCTCATCCCGCGAACCTGCGCAGTCATGCTGGTTGAAATGGCCATACCGGCCGCATCGTCCTTGGCGCTGTTGATACGCTTGCCGGTGGACAGGCGTTCCATCGCTGTGCCGATTTTGATGCCCGCGCGGCAGGCGCTGAACCCGCCCAGCTGGTGTCCTTGTGCTATGATCAGCTGATCGGCGCGCTGGGCAGTGCCTCGTAAAGCGCTGAGCGCGGCGACAACCGCCTCAAAGCCAGTCGCTGATCCGCGCGCGCTCGGCGCTGACTGCGCTCCAGCTGGGGGGGAGCGCAGGCGACGGGATCTTCCCTGCCCTGCTCCAGCGATATGAAGCTGCCCGCAAATCGGTACTCGACAGTGTATTAACCTTCGATACGCGGTCGATTGCGACGATCCGGCAAGACTTCATCGACATCCCGCGGGCGGTATTTCGCCAGATCGAAGCTCTGCTTAGTGCAGAAAATAACTGAATGGGTCCGATCCGGACGAATGTTCTCAGGCGTTCCGCTCATCATCGGCAGGTTTCCGGCGGGCTAATCGCTCGATTTCCGAGCGGTTCCGGCGCGGCAAATCAGCCGCATCCGGCCTAACCCGTAGGTGTTAACAACTAGGCTAAATTCCATGCAACGAGCCCCGACCATAATCCTGCTGGATAGTGACTCTCGCCGCCGCGCCACCATTTCGCATTGCCTGATCGGGACCGGAATCCACGTTGAACCGTTTGAGGATATGGCCGAAATTATCCGCCGCTGGCCGCGCAGCGGGGTGCTGCTGGTCCATGATGATGGCACCATCGTTTCTGCCCTGCTCGAACATATGACCGAGATCGGCAATTGGTTGCCGCTGGTCGCCTTTTCGCATGCGCCCAAAACGTCACAAGTGGTCAAGGCGGTGCTGGACGGCGCGATAGACTATCTTGCCTGGCCGCTGGTTATTTCGGAAATTCGCCAGGCCTTGCTGGTGGCCGAACAAAGCACCGGCAGCCTGATCAGCGCCCGCCTGCGTGAGGCGATGGCCCGCAGCCGGGTGCAAAAGCTGACCCGGCGCGAACGCGAAGTGCTGGCCGGCGTCGCCGATGGCCTGTCCAACCGGCTGATCGGTGAGCGGCTGGAGATCAGCCCGCGCACGGTCGAAATCCACCGCGCCAACATGCTCACCAAAATGGGTGCAAGCCACACCTCTGAAGCGATCCGTATCGCGATCGAAGCTTCAGTCGTAAGTTAAGCTTGGGGGCTATGGATTTGCCCCTAGGGCGCCCGGCACCCGGCCCTAACCATAACAGCGTTACATCGGTCTTGCGCAGCAGATGCGCCGCCAAATTCTGGAAGGAGCCAGCAGCTTTACCCATCCCGCAGCAGATTGCCCCAGCCACTGCCCTGTTCCCGGCTGGGGCAGCCTGTTGTCCTTACCGGTAATGCAAGCTCAGTTCAGCCAAAGCCCGGGATCCCGCCGCGCCGGTCTGTTGCCGCGCCCATCCGTCAGATCGGCCCCGGATAGTGCCGCCGCCATCGCGCCAAGCAGCGCCAGCGCGGCATTCACTCCATCTGCGGAAGCTTCGTCGGTTCGCCCCTCGACAATCACGGTGGCCATGTGGCGTGCGCCCGGCCCGTGCGACAGCATGAAGCCCGCCCACCCGTTCAGCAGTGCCAAGGCGGCGGCATCTGCTCCGCCTGCGTCAAGCAGCGCCTCGAACGCCAGCTCATCCAGCCCCAGATTGATCGACCCGCGCCAAGCAGGCGGTGGATTGACCAGCAGACGCCAGCCCTCGCGCAGCAATTCTGCCGCCTGATCGCCACTCGCCTGATCGCCAGTTACCTGTGCGCAAGCATAGGTCAGCCCGGCCATGCGGGCCTGCCAGTCTGCGCTATCCCCGAAAGGCGTATCCGCTCCGCTCACTCTGCTGCATCCTTACCCATCCCGCTTTGCCAAGCTGGCCTGTACCGTGTCAATTGCCCGGCGCGTCAGACCGCCGTGAAACTACCTTCAAAGATCACGCCTTCGACCTTCAGTTCGCGCAGCCGCGCCGCGCCGATGGCATAGGGATCCTTGTCGAGCACGGTGAAATCCGCGCGCTTGCCAACTGCGACCGAACCGACGATGGCATCCATTCCGATCACCTGCGCGGCTTCGATTGTGATCGCCCGCAGTGCTTTGTCCAGGGTCAGCCGTTCCTCTGGCGATTTGGCATGACCTGCCAGCGTAATCCGGTTGGCGGCGACCCAGGCGAGGTATAGCGGATCGAGCGGGGCCATGTTGAAATCGCTGTGCAGCCCCAGCGGCACACCCTTGCGTTCCAGCGAGCCGAGCCGGTTGATATTGGCCGCCCGGCCCGGCCCCAGCCCTTCGTGTTCATACACATCACCCAGCACCCGGATGTAATTGGGCTG
>JAYVKX010000167.1:0-15767 GCA_043768005.1 Novosphingobium sp.
CGCTTCGGTCATCGCGGCCATCGCTCCGGCCATCGCCTGCTGGGTGCGCGGATCGGAAAGCTGGTCCATCGCCCGGCTGCCCCTAGTTTCGCTGCGAGCTTCACTGCGCGTTTCGCGCGCCATTGCCGGAACCGGCACGGCAACACTTGCAGCCAGCGCTGCCCCCAGGATTGCAACACGCATCAGCATCACCGCAAACTCCCGCCCGATGATTCGAGCTGCGCGGGATATAGCCCCGCTTCGCTTGCGCGCGGCTGAATGGGAATAGCTGCTGGTCAGAAGTTGCCTTTGATCAGCAGGTTGAGGATCGGCCCGATCCGCCGGTTGCGATGTTCGACAAAGGCAATCGGCGAACGATCGCGAAAGCCGTCATAAACCGTGCGGTCCAGCCGGCCCCGGGCATCCAGCAGATTGTTGAACGAGGCCCGCGCGGTCAGCCCGAACACATCCTTGTTTTCAACGAACAGTCCCAACCAGTTCGGCCCTTCCCAGTCCAGCCCAACCTCGGTCAGGCGGTAATTGTCGCGGAAGTGATAATTGTTGAAATAGAACCCATAGGCCCAGTTGCTTTTGGGAATATCGTGGCGGAATTCCAGCTCGATCGCGCGGTCCTGGGTCCGGCTGATCGGGCGGTTGAGCCCGGTCAGCGGATCGCGAACCTGCGAGCGTTCAAGATAGAGATTGGCATCCAGCTTGGCCCCTTTAAGGCCAAGCGGTGCAAGCTGGATGGTGCTGTTCCAAGCAATCCCCTGGCGGTGTGCCTGCGCGATATTGCCCGGCGATTCTCCAGCGGTGCCGATCGGCACGATATCGACCAGATCCTCGATCCGGTAATCGAACAGCCGCAGCGTGGTGGTGCCCCATTGCCCCAGGGTCTGCTTGGTCTCAAGCTCAAACTCCCAGCTTTGCGGCGGCACCAGCGCGCCATTACCGGCGTTGGAATTTTCCTCGCCCAGGAACACCCGGGCAAGGAAATCTCCGAAGTTGAGCTGACCGACCCGGCGCTTGGCCTTGAACGAGATGTCGAGGCCCTTGTGCGGGGCCCAGGCCAGTGAGAGCGAGCCCTTGGGCCGCCAGAACGAGCGGGAATTGATCGTCCCGCCAGTTTGCGCCAGGCGCGAAAATTCCGCCCCGCCGGTCAGCTGAAGTGAGAGCTTCGTGCTTAGCGGACGGCTGTAGCTGAAGATGGTTTCATAGCGATCCTCCTTCACCCCGCCGCTCCCGCCGGGGAACGGCACTTCGATAAACTCACCGCCCGCGTCCAGCGTGTAGAGCGCGGCGACATTATTCAGCGTGTTGAACGCCGCCTCGCTGGCCAGCTGCCAATCCGCCCCGCCCAGCTTCCAGCTATATTCGGCCCGTGCGATCCGTTCACCCCGATCGGCGATCTGGGCATATTTATCGCCGGTGGACGGCGCGCCATCAGCATAGGTGAAGATCGATTGCTGTTCGTAAGGCGCGTGTTCAAACCGGTCGAGTCCGATCAGCTTCAACCGGCCCGGGCCAAATTTGAACTCCAGATCGCCGCCAATCTCATAATTATGGGTATTCTGGCGTTCGCGAAATTCGCGGGTGCGATCCACTCCGCCTGGCCGGGTCCGCACCCCATCAAGGAAGAAGCGGAAATATACCCGCCGGTACGACGCGTTGAAATTGGCCACCGATGATCCCGGTCCGTCGATCTTCACCGCGGCGCTGAGCTTGGGCTGATCAAAATTGGCTTTCAGCGTATCATTGCGGGTTTCGATCAGCGAGCCATCCGCGCGTTCAATCCGGGTTGGCCCGCCTGCCCCGCCCCGATTGGCGAGATTGGACAGGCCCAGCGTATATTCAACCTTGCCCGCCTTGCCGTTGAGCGAGGTTTCAAACCGGGTGAACATCGGATCGGCATAATGAGGCCGCGCCTCCAGTCGGTAGGCAAACGAGCCCGACAGACCGCCCGGCTTGGCGATGATATTGGCGACCTGACCGGTCAGCCCCGGCACCTGCAGCGTTGCTGCATCGACAATCTCGATCCGCAGCACATTGCCTGCCGGGATCCGCGAAAGCTGGGTGATGGTATCCTCGGACTTGCCCGACAGGCGCTGGCCATTGACCAGCACATTGGTCGAGGCTTGCCCCAGCCCGCGCTGTTCTTCCTCATCATCGCCGCCGCCGCGGATCACAAAGCCCGGCACCTGGCTCAGCATGTCTACTGCGGTGCGCGGCACAAAGCGGGTGAAAAAATCGGCAGGATATACCTCGGCAGCGGTAAGCGACTGGGCGGCTGGGTCTGCCGATTGGGCCAGCACTGGTTGGGTCAGCGCAAGCGCCAGCATGCTCGCTGCCTGCCACCGTTTTCGCCCGCGAAAAATCAACACTGCTCTACTCCCCCACCCCCGCTGCCCTCCATCCCGGCGGCATTGGCAATCAGTTAACGCAGCCTATCGGGTGAAGTGAACGCATCGCGCGTGCGATCATCGACCAGCGCACCATCCAATCCGACCAGCAGCGGCGGGGATGATCCCGCGCCCGGCGAACCGCTTACCGGGCCGGACGAACAGCCTGGGGTAGCTCTGCATCCATCAGCGAGAGACACGGCGGCATCAGCCCCGGCAGCGATTTGGGCCCTTCGGCGCGGATCGCGGCGGCCTCGTGCAGCATCATTGCCTGCAGATCAGCGCGGGTGGCGCCGGTATCATCCATCAGCCGCGCCGCCGTGCGCACGAAATATTCGCGGCCCCGCGCAGCCAGCGGCGGATAGGCCAGCGCATCCACCTCGCCCTTGGCCTGGCCTGCCGCCACCATCGCAACGGCAGCGGCGCAACGCAGGCTGGCCTGATCGGCAAGGGTGAGCGCAGGGGGTACCAAAGCAGCCGCCGGGGCCTGTGCGGCCAGCGGTGCAGCAATCAGGGCGGCGAAAGAAGCAAGACGGTTCAACATTCCATCGCCATAGAATGAAAAAGCTGAACCGCAGCAATCCATCTGCTGCGCAAATTTGGCCATCTGCTGCGCAAATTTGGCCATCTGCGTTGCAGATTAGACCGATTTGATGCAGACTGCAGCGATTGACGTGGGCCGTCAGAACGCTAGCAAGTATCGGTTCGCAACTGAATCAGGAGAAATTCCATGTATAGCCACAATATGGTGGGCAGCAACGATATCGCCCGTTCTAAGCAGTTCTACGATGCAACCTTTACCGCGATCGGCGGCAAGGCCGGGATCCAGGATGACAAGGGTCGTTTGATCTACATGCACAACGGCGGCATTTTCCTGGTGACCCCGCCGATTGACGGCAGTGCGGCCACCGGCGGCAATGGCTGCACGATCGGTTTCGCGATGGACAATCCGGCGCAGGCCGATGCGTGGCATGCGGCTGGCGTCGCGGCGGGCGGCAAAGCGATCGAGGATCCGCCGGGTGTGCGCACCGGCGGCATGGGCAGCCTGTATCTGGCCTATCTGCGCGATCCCGATGGCAACAAGCTGTGCGCGCTGCACCGTATGCCCGCTTAACGCCACCCGAGTGACGTCGACACCGATTGAATTTCTGGCCGAGGGCACCCGGCGCGTGGTCACGCGTGAATGGGTGCCCGAAGCCCCGGTGGCTCTGGAATTCAACGGATTGTCTTATGCCGTGATGATGGCGACCCCGGCCGAGCTGGAGGATTTCGCCACCGGCTTTGCCCTGTCTGAAGGGCTGGCGCAGCGCGCCGCCGATGTATCAGACATTGCGATTGCCGAAGTTGAACAGGGCTGGATCGTTCGGGCCACACTGGCAGGCCTTGGGATCGATCGCCTGACTGAGCGGGTGCGCACCCGGGTGGCTGAATCAAGCTGCGGGTTGTGCGGAATCGAGAATCTGGCCGAAGTGGCCCGCGCCCTGCCCCCGGTTGCGCCGCATGAGGCGATCAAGCCTGCCGCGATCTTCGCCGCGCTGGCTGCGCTACGCGCTGAACAGCCGCTCGCCCGCCAGACCGGCGCGGCCCATGCTGCGGCCTGGGTTTCGGCAGAGGGTGTGATCGGCTGCGCGCGCGAGGATGTTGGCCGCCACAATGCGATGGACAAGCTGATCGGCGCGATGGCCCGCGCAGGCCGCCCGCTGTCCCCCGGCTTTGTATTATCGAGCGCGAGGTGCAGCTTTGAAATCGTCGAAAAAGCGGTGCGCGGCGGGGCGACGACGCTGGCCACCGTTTCGCTGCCAACGTCGCTTGCGGTGGAGCGGGCCAGGGCCGCGGGCCTCAGCCTGTGGGCACTGGCCCGCGATGACAGCGTGCTGCTGGTTAACGACGCCTCAGCGTGACAGCAAAAACACCGCGTGTTCGGCGCGGAAATTGGCGGCGGCGGGACTGATCCGCTGATCGCCGGTCAAAAACCACGCCTCTTCCACCTTCACACCCCTTGTCGCCAGCAGACTGCGGAAATCATCGATGGTCACGTGGTGGATGTTGGGTGTTTCATACCAGGCCACCGGCAACAGCCGCGTTACCGGCATCCGCCCGCCCCACAGCAGTGACAAGCGCACCCGCCAATGGGCAAAATTGGGAAAGCTCACGAAGGCGCGGCGGCCGATCCGCAGCAGTTCATCCAGCACCAGATCGGGGCGTTTGGTCGTCTGCAAGGTCTGGCTGAGGATGGCATAATCGAACGAGCCATCCGAATAGAATGACAGATCGACATCGGCATCGCCCTGAATCACCGACAGCCCGAGCGCAACGCATTCCGCCACATTATGCGGATCAAGCTCCATCCCGCGCGCATCGGCTTGCTTGCTGTCACGCAAAGCCGCCATCAGCGCACCATCGCCGCAGCCAACATCCAGCACGCGCGATCCGGCGGCGACATTGGCGGCAATCACCGCAAGATCGGGGCGCAGTTCGCTCACTGGCTCAGAAACCCGGCCACGACCCGGTCCAGCGCGGGCACTTCCAACAAAAAGCTGTCATGGCCATATGGCGCCGACAGTTCGACAAAGCTGACCGGCGCGCCTGCGGCGTTGAGCGCATGGGCGATGCCGCGCGATTCAGCGGTGGGATAAAGCCAGTCGGTATCGAAGCTGACGAGGCAAACCCGTGCGGTGGTTTTAGCAAAAGCATCGGCCAGCCGCCCGCCCCCATCGCTGCCAAGACATTCCTCGGCCAGATCGAAGTAATCCATCGCGCGGGTGATATAGAGATAGCTGTTGGCATCGAACCGGTCGGTAAAGCTCAGCCCCTGATGGCGCAGATAGCTTTCCACCTGAAAATCCGCATCGAACCCGAACGTCTTGGCCCCCTTTCTGCCATCTGGTCGGTCTTGCAGGCGCCGCCCGAACTTCTCGTGCATCCCCTCTTCCGAAAGATAGGTGATATGCGCCGCCATGCGGGCGACGGCGAGGCCGGCGTCTGGCCCCTTCCCGCCCGCGTAATAATCGCCGCCCTTCCATTTGGGATCGGCCATGATCGCCTGGCGGCCAACCTCGTGAAAGGCGATGTTCTGCGCGGAATGGCGCGCGGTGCTGGCGATGACCAGCGCTGCGGCGGCGCGGTCCGGAAAGTTGGCGGCCAGGCTTAACGCCTGCATCCCGCCCATCGATCCGCCGACCACGGCATGAAGCTGCGCGATCCCCAGCGCATCGAGCAGCGCAACATGGCCGCGCACCATATCGCGGATGGTGATGACCGGAAACCGCATGCCATAGGGTTTGCCGTCCGCAGCAAGACTGGCCGGGCCGGTCGAGCCCATGCAGCTGCCCAGCACATTGGCGCAGATCACGAAAAAGCGGTCGGTGTCGATCGGCTTGCCCGGACCGACCATCCGCACCCACCAGCCGGGTTTTCCGGTGATCGGGTGGGGCGAGGCGACATATTGATCGCCGGTCAGCGCATGGCAAATCAGGATCGCATTGGATTTATCGGCATTGAGCACGCCGCAGGTTTCATAGGCGATCGCCGCGCCATCAAGGCTCTGCCCGCCATCCAGCGGCAGGGGCTGGGCAAGTTCCAGCACGCGGCTGGACAGGGATTGCGCAGAAGAGGCCATAATGAGGCCGGATTGGGGACATTGCGCGCGTCTGTCAACGCACCCTAATGCCCCTCCTCTTCAGGGGAGGGGGAAGAAGTGTCGCTATGCACACTTGGACAATTCCCCTATGCGCTGGCCCGCCATGGCCGATAAACCCGCACCCAAACCCTGGATCGAAGCGATCCACGCCTATGTTCCCGGCAAGTCTGCCGGCGCGGACGGACGGCCGCTGGTCAAGCTTTCCGCCAACGAAAACCCGCTTGGTTCCAGCCCGGCGGCGCTGGCAGCGCGGGCTGAAACCGCGCAGCCGAGCCGCTATCCCGATCCTGACAGCACAGACTTGCGGGCGGGGCTCGGCGTACTCCACGGGATTGATCCGGCCCGGATCATCTGCGGGACCGGCTCTGACGAGCTGCTCAATCTGGCCGCGCAAGCCTATGCCGGGGTCGGCGATGAAGTGCTTTACGTGCGCTATGGCTTCATCGTTTATGACATTGCGGCGCGGCGCTGCGGGGCAACGCCGGTGGCCGCGCCCGATGCCGATTACGGAACCGATGTGGGCGCGCTGCTCGGCTTGGTCAGCGAGCGAACCCGCGTGGTATTCCTCGCCAATCCCAACAACCCGACCGGCAGCTATATGACCGGAGCAGAAATCGCCCGGCTCCACGCCGCGCTGCCCACAGATGTGCTGCTGGTGCTCGATCAGGCCTATGCCGAATATCTCCCCGCCGAACTGGAAGATGGCGGAATGGCGCTGGCCGCGGCCCATGACAATGTGCTGGTCACGCGGACCTTCTCCAAGATCTATGGGCTGGCGGGTGAACGGATTGGCTGGGCCACCGGCGCGCCGCAACTGATCGATACGCTGAACCGGATTCGCGGGCCATTCAACGTCACCAATTCGGGCCAGGCGATGGCGCTTGCGGCGCTGGGCGATCAGGCGTTCGTCGCCCATTCGCGGATGCACAACCGGGTGGAGCGCGAACGCTTCGTCGCGGCGCTTGCCGCCATGGGCAACCACGGATTGCGCCCCCTGCCGAGCGAGGGCAATTTCGTGCTGGTGCTGTTTGAGGGCAAGCTCACCGCCGAGGCCGCGCTGGATGGTCTGGCGAAACGCGGCACGAGCGTTCGCTGGCTGCCCGGGCAAGGGCTGCATAATGCGCTGCGGATCACCGTCGGCACGGCTGAGCAGATGGACGCAATCACGGCGGATTTGCGCGAAATGGCCGAGGCGGCAAGATGAGCTTTGAGCGCATCGCAATCATCGGGCTTGGCCTGCTGGGCGGCTCGATCGGGCTGGCGGTCGCTGAACGCCTGCCGGGTGCCCGCACCACCGGCTATGACTCCGACCCCGAAACCCGCGCCCGCGCTGTGGCTCGCGGGCTGGTGAATAGCGTCTGCGACAATTCCGCCGATGCCGTGCGCGAGGCTGATCTGGTGATCCTGTGCGTGCCGGTTGGCGCGATGGGCGCAGCCGCCGCAGCGATGGCTGAGGCGCTGCCTGCTGGCGCATTGATCAGCGATGTCGGCTCGTCCAAGCAGAGCGTCGCCAGCGCGCTGGAGGCGGCGCTGCCCGGCCATCTGGTGATCCCCGCGCATCCTGTGGCAGGAACCGAGCGGAGCGGGCCTGACGCAGGCTTTGCCAGTCTGTTTGACAACCGCTGGTGCATCATCACCCCGCCCGCCGGTGCCGATCCGGCCAGGCTGGCCCAGCTCACCGCACTCTGGGAAGCATTGGGCGCCAAGGTTGAACTGATGGATGCAGGCCACCACGATCTGGTACTGGCCGTGACCAGCCATCTGCCTCACCTGATCGCCTATACCATCGTCGGCACCGCCTCTGACCTTGAAGATGTGACCCGGGGCGAGGTGATCAAATATTCCGCCGGGGGGTTTCGCGATTTCACCCGGATCGCCGCTTCCGATCCCACAATGTGGCGCGATGTGTTTTTATCCAACAAGGACGCCGTCCTCGAAATGCTCCAGCGGTTCAGCGAGGATCTGACCGCTTTGCAGCGCGCGATCCGGGTGGGCGATGGTGACGAACTCTTCGAACAATTCACCCGCACCCGCGCCATACGCCGCTCGATCATCGAAGAAGGCCAGGATGATGCGCGGCCCGATTTCGGCCGCAGCGATCACGGGGATTAATCGTCGTCCTCGGCTCGACCGGGGACGAAGCGCTACACCACCAGAAAGATCACCGCGATCAGCGCCATCACTGCGGTGGACAGCCAACCGCCAAAGGCCAGCAGCGGCGAGATCGTCAGCCGCCCCATGATTCTGGGGTTGCGCGCAATCAGCATCGTTACCAACATCAGCGGCGGGGCGAGCAGGCCATTGACCACCGCCGACCAGTAGAGCGCGCGCATCGGATCGATCGAGAGGAAGTTGATGCCGAGGCCGCCCAAGGTTGCCAGCGCAATAACGCTATAAAACGCCTTGGCTTCCAATGGCTTGCGGTTCAGTCCCTCGACCCAGCCAAACGTCTCGCTCACCGCATAGGCCGCCGATCCCGCCAGCACCGGGACCGCCAGCAGGCCCGTGCCGATCAGGCCGATCGCAAACAGCGCAAAAGCCATATCGCCCGCGATCGGGCGCAGCGCATTGGCGGCCTGCGCGGCAGAGGTGATGTCGGTCACCCCGTGGGCGTTGAGCGTTGCTGCCGTCGCCACCACGATCGACAGCGCGGTGAAGTGCGAAAAGCCCATCCCGACCAGCGTATCGGTGCGGATCCGTTTCAGCTCTGGCCCGGCCTCCCTGGGCGCGATGCACAGCGGCTTGGTGTGGCGGCGGTGCTGTTCCTCCACCTCTTGGCCGGCCTGCCAGAAGAACAGATAGGGGCTGATCGTGGTGCCGAACACCGCAACCAGCGCCATGGCATGGGCCTTGTCGAGCGTGAAGCTGGGGATCAGTATCCCGCGCAGCGCCGGACCCAGCGGAACATCGGCAACGAATACCACCGCAACATAGGAAAACAGCGAAAGCGTGGTCCATTTGAGGATCCGGGCATAGCGCTCATAGCTGATCAGCACTTCGAGGCTGATGCTCAACACCCCGAAGATGATCGTATAAAGCAGCACCGGTCCCGGGATCAGCAGCGCCAGCGCCGCCCCCATCGCGCCAAGATCTGCGCCCAGATTGATCACATTGGCGATCAGCAGCAGCAGCACCACGCTGCGCAGCAGGGGCCGGGGATAATGACGGCGCAGATTATGCGCGATACCGCGCCCGGTGGTCGCGCCAATCCGGGCGCAGATCGCCTGGATCGAGGCGAGCAACGGAAAGCCGAACAGCATGGTCCAGGCCATTCCATAGCCAAATTGCGCGCCGACCTGGCTATAGGTGCCGATACCCGATGGATCATCATCCGCCGCACCCGTCACCAGGCCCGGGCCCAGGACATCCAGCAATGCGCGTTTTTCGTCGCTCATGCGCTTTGCGGCGGATTAAGCGCGTTGATCGCATCGGCAACCCGCGCCTCGATCTCGTCACGGGTCAGCCCCGGCGGGATCGGCTCGCCAAAACGCATGGTGATTGTGCCCCGGCGCTTCCAGCGGTGCTGATACAGCGGGCCACTGTTCACCGCGACCGGCACAACCGGGCGATCGAGCAGCTTGTACAGCGCGGCAAACCCTGCCTGCAGCGGCGCGCGGGAACCATGGGAAATGCGCGTGCCTTCGGGGAAGATCGCCAGCGGACGGCCACCGGCTGTAAGCGTGCGCGCCGCCACTACCATCGCCCGCAGTGCCTTGGCCCCTTGATCGCGCTGGACTTCGACCACCCCGTAACGATCCGCCACCCGGCCCCACAGCGGGATCTGCATCAGCTCTGCCTTGGCAAAGACCACCGGGTAATCCAGCAGGGTGGGGACATCGATCGCTTCAAAGAACGATTCATGCTTGATCGCCACCAGCACCAGGCCTTGGGGCGGCGTCCCTTCGATATTAACGGTAATTCCCAGTAAATGTTCAACGCACCACCGGTGATAGCCCGACCAGCCTTCGACCATGGCGCGAAAGCGGTGGTGCGAGCCAAGCGCGAACAATGCAACCGCGGCGATGATGAAATAGACACCCCCGCCATAGAAGGCGAAATAGAACGCCAGACTGCGCAGGATATCACCAGTCCGGGCCATGACTATACCCCGTCAAGTCGTGCGAGCCGGCGCGCAATCAGCTTGTGATATTCAAGGAACAGCGTGCGGAAACTGGGCTGGCTGATCACCGCATCCTCGCTCACTATCACCCCCGCAGGCAGCGCGACCGAAAGCTCATAGACGGCGCGGCGCATATGCCAGTCATTGGTCACCAGCCGGATCGACCTGATTTTTTCCTGCGCGACCCAGCGCGCAATTTCCTGTGCGTTGGAGCGCGTATCAACCGAATCAAAGCCCAGCGTGACGCAGCAGGCCATCAGCTTTGCCCTGACCCCATATTCGATGGCGAATTCATGGGGCCGCACCTCCCGGTCTACGCCCGACACGAACAGGCGGCTGGCCCAGCCCTTGCCCAGCACTTCCAGTCCGCGATCGATCCTGCCGCTGCCGCCGGTTAGCACCACCACCGCCTCGGCCTTTCCGGGGCCTGCAGCGCGCGGCATCGCGATGGCAAACCAGAGGAAGCCAAAGCCCCAGACGAGGAGGATAATCGAGGCGGCGCGGCGAATCATGTTTCGGCTCTTTAGAGCATCCGCCGCAAAGTGCGCATCACTGTAAGCCGCGCGGTAATAATCGCCAGCAGCACGCCTGCCACCGGGATCAGCGCCAGCAGTAGCCAGTCAATCAGCCCCAGCGATCCGCCATTGACCAGCCCCGCGCCAAGCCCGGCAAAACGGCGACCCAGAAACAGCACCACCATCAGCCCCAGCCCCAGCCCGGCCGCGCCGCCGCCCGCCGCATCAAACCCGATCGAGCGCTGAAACACGCGGGCGATCTGCACATCGGTGCCGCCCAGCAGATGGACGATCTCGATCGTTTCGCGGTTGGTGCCCAGCGCACTGCGCACCGCCAGCAGCACCGCTGCCGAAGTGGCGGTCGCCAGCAGCGCGACCAGCGCAATCGCCAGCCATTGCAGCGAATCAATCGCGCCGAATACCGGCTTCAGCCAGCTCGATTGCGCATCGATCCGTGCCGACGGTGCAACTTCGCGCACGATCCGCCGGATTGCGCCAAGCGATTCCCCAGTCACCCTTTCGCGCAGCCGCGCATCGATCAGCGCAGGAACCGGCACCGCCTCATCCTCTACCCCGCGCGTGCCAAGCCACGGCTCGATCAGGCGGTTGACCTCATCCTGTGAGATCAGCCGTACATCAATGACGCCCGGCGTTTCGCGCAGGCGCTGCGCCGCAGCCTCGGCCTGATGCCGCCTGAGGTCTGGCGATGCTTCAATGATTTGGATCGTCACCCCGCCGGAAAGTTCATCGGCTGCGGCCTGTACGGTATTGCGCAGGGCCAGTCCGGCGGCAGCGGCAATCACCGTGAGCGCGATCATGATCGCGATCACCCAGGGCATCGGCCCGGATAGCCGCGTCTGGGGGACCAGCTGGCTTGAATTCGCACCCGACAAACTCCGCCAGCCGCGCGCAACCGCGTTGCCCATAACCGAACCCGGCATGATCGGGGGAAGCTGCTCGGCCATGTCAGTTACCCACCGGAGAGCGCCGGGGCGGATAGCGCAAAGCCCCGGTCGGATCGGACAGCCGCCCCTTGTCGAGCCGCATGATCAGCGATTCCGGAACTTTCTTGAGCAGGTGAACATCATGCGTTGCCACCACCACAGTCGTCCCAAGGCGGTTGAGCGCCTCGAACAATCGCAGCAACTTGACCGCCATTTCCGGATCGACGTTGCCGGTCGGCTCATCCGCCACCAGCATATCGGGCCGGCCGATCACCGCGCGGGCGATGGCAACGCGCTGCTGTTCCCCGCCTGAAAGCGAGGCGGGCCGCGCCTCCATCCGGTCTGCCAGGCCAACCCATTCGAGCATATCGGCCACCGGCTTGGCGAGATCGCGTTCCGCCACGCCGGCCACCCGCAGCGGCAGCGCGACGTTATCGAAGGCCGAGAGATGCGAGACGAGGCGAAAGTCCTGAAACACCACCCCCAGCCGCCGCCGGAAGCCGGGCAGCCGTTCACGCGGAAGGGTGATCGCATCGGTTCCGAACATGCGGATCATGCCCCGCGATGGACGCTGTGCGAGGTACAGCAGCTTGAGCAGCGAGGTCTTGCCCGCCCCGCTGGCGCCGGTCATGAAATAGAAGCTACCGGGGTGCAGCGTGAAGGATATGTCGCTCAGCACCTCGCGGTCGGTGCCGTAACGCAGACCAACATTATCAAACTGGACGATTTCCCCATCGGTAACTTGGGTCATGAGCGCAGGGTCTGTCCACATCTGGCGGCGCGAGGATCGGCCGGGCAAAGGGGGCTATAGCGGTCAATCCATGTGGAAAAAAGGGTATTGCCGCACTGCTTTGTTGCAGCGCACCTTGTGGGATGCCTGCGCATCATGCTTAACAGCGCAATTATGATCATTTCCTGCCCAGCCTGCGCGACACGGTATGTCGTCCCCGATAGCGCGATCGGCGTCGAAGGCCGCACGGTCCGCTGCGCCAAATGCCGTCACAGCTGGTTCCAGGATGGGCCGGTAGTTGATCTTGCGGACCGCCAGTTTGAAACCCGCGCCGAAGCTGTGGCGGAAACTCCGGTCGCTCCGCCTGCTCCAGCCGCTGAACCCGCCCACCCCGAACGGTCTCGCGCCGAACCGCCAATGGCCGCGCCGGTGCCTGAGACAGAACCCGATCCGGTTCCGCCCCCCCCGCTCCACCGGGACGAGGAGCCCGCCGCTCCCCCTCCGATCTATGCCGATCCGGCGGGCGATAGCTATGCCGACGATCATTCCAGCTTCGCACATGAGCCGCCGTTCCGCCCGCGCCGCAATCCCGCCCGGATGTGGACTATTGCGGCGGTGCTGTTTGCGGTCATGTCACTCGGCGCGATCGGGGCAACGGCGTGGTATGGCCTGCCGGAATGGCTCCCCTTTGCCCGTCCGACCTTTGCCGAAGATCAGCCTGGACTGGTGCTCGATTTCCCGGCCAAGCGGCAGGAACGCCGCCAGTTGCCCGATGGCTCCTATTATTTCAGCGTCAATGGCACGATCACCAATGTCGGGCGCGAAGAACGCAGCGTTCCTTCGGTGCTGGTCGTGCTGCGCGGCACGCGTGACCGGATTGTTTATTCGCGCGAACTGGTGCCGCCGCAGCGGCTGCTGGCGCCGGGCGAAAGCGTGGACCTTAACGAAGCGCTGACCGATGTTCCGCGCAGTGCCCGAATCGTCACCGAAATCGGCTGGAAACCGGGCTGATCCTGGCTAGTTGAATTCGATCAGCATTCCGCCGCCGCTGGCCACTGGCCTCACGCGGCGGCACGCGCCTTCGGGGATCCCGCCTGCGCGCAGATCGGCGCGGATCAACTCGGCCCGGATGATCTCTACCGTCACCTCGGCCCGCGCCGATGTCTGGCCCCCGCGCGGGCTGGCGCCCGCCGGTTGGACAGCAGCAGCAATGGCGGCAAGCAACAAGGCGGTGAATGCTCCCATAAGCCATGGTGGACGCGGTATTGAACATTGCCGCAAGGGCGGTTTACCGGCTGTCCACAAGCGGCACATCCACCGGGACACGCCCAGCCGGGTTTCATCGCTTGCGACACCGGAAGCGCTTTGCTAAGGGCGCCCTCCTACCCCCCCGGGGCGGCTCGAATCCTAGCGATTTTGCCAGCCCCGTTGATTTAGCGGTCGTGGCGGAATTGGTAGACGCGCAACGTTGAGGTCGTTGTGGGCGAAAGCCCGTGGAAGTTCGAGTCTTCTCGGCCGCACCAATCGCAAATGTTCCCGGTCATCACCAAGCTGGCAACACCTCTACAGGACGAAGTCCTGCGCATTGAGGATAATCTGGCTTGATGGATCGCTCCATTGCAGCTGGATCTGGAAGTCTGCCACCCCATCGCCATTGGTATCACCCTGGACCAAAGTGAAGCCCGGCAAGCTCGCCGTATCAAAGCGCAGCTGGCCGGAAACTCCAGAGAATGCAGCAGAGCCGATGAAAGCGAAAGCATTGTCACGTCCGCCAGGGATGGCATCTATTGCCGAGAGGTCGATCAGATCTCCCCCCGGAATTCCGCCCCCGCCAAAATCGAAAATAGTGTCCGGGCTGCCAGGCAGCGAATCGCCAAGTGCCAGGAATGCGAATGTATCATTGCCAGACCCGCCGAAGAGCTGATCGCCGCCGCCACCGCCCGTGATGCGATCATTGCCTGCCCCGCCTTCAAGCCGGTTGGCGCCGGTGCTGCCGGTGAGCGTATCGGCAAAGCCCGAGCCAACCAGGTTCTCGATCGAGATGAGGGTATCAGAACCCGCCCCACCGGTTCTCTGGGATGCCGATATGGCAAGACTGACCGTGACCGCGGAACTGGCCGAGCCATAGCTGGCCGTATCGATCCCGTTGCCACCATTGAGGATGTCATCGCCCGCGCCGCCATCCAGCACATCGTTGCCATCGCCGCCAGTCAGCGTGTTGTTGCCGATATTGCCGGTCAGCACATCGCCTTGGCTGGTTCCGGTGAGGTTTTCGATCGATACAAGCGTATCGATCCCGCCGCCCAGCGTATTCTGTGCCGCTGAAATCGCCAGACTCACGCTAACCCCGACGGCGAGTCCAGCGTAAGTTGCCGTATCAATGCCATTACCACCGTTCAGAACATCATTGCCGAGCCCGCCGCTCAGCGTATCGTTGCCATTGTTGCCGTTCAAAATATCGTTGCCGGTGGTTCCGCTCAGATTGTCAGCATTGTTGGTGCCGGTGCGGATATCATCCGATCCGGCAACCGTGACCGTAACCAGCTGCGCTGTCCCGTCTGCCGCAAAAACAGTGAAGCCGTCGCTCAGGCTATCGCCATTGCTCAACCCATCGATCACAGGATTGGTGTTATTCAAGACGTAGGTCCAGCTGCCGCCCGCAGCCAGGGTCAAGGTGCCGTATTGGCCCGTCAGGGTCGCGGGTACGAATTGTGCCGGGCTGTCGATATCGCTGATCGTCAGCGCCCCCGTGACTTGCGAGACCCCGCCCAGCAAGGCAGCTTCAACCACTGTGGCACTGACGTTTCCGCCGATTACCGCAGCATCATTGGCACCGTGGATTGTAACTGTGACCAGTTCGCTCGATCCGTCCGCCGTCGTGACGGTGAAACTGTCGAACACCGTATTACTGGCAGTCAGCGCGCCGATGAAGGGATCGTTGTCTGCCAGCTCATAGCTCCAGCTGCCGCCAGCGGTAATCGTGAATGCTCCCCAGGTTCCGGCCTGGCTGTCTGCGGTGAAGCTGGTTGGTCCATCAGGATCGGTTGCGACCAGCTGGCCCGCGACAGTGCCGTTTGGCGCGGCCGGATTGGTCCCTTCTGTCAATACCCCGGTCAACTGGCCGCTGATCGTTGCGGGATCATTATCAACCGGGGTGATGGCGAGCGCTGCGGTCGCCACATTGCTGGTCGTCGTTCCATCGCTTGCGGTGAAGCTGAAACTGTCTGCGCCAAAGAAATTGGCGCCGGGGGTGTAAAGGAAGGTGCCATCAGGATTGAAGGTCAGCGTGCCGTTGGCCGGCCCGGTGACCAGCTGGAAGGTAAGCTGTCCGTTTTCAAGGTCGCTGGCCGCCACTTGTCCGTCCAGAACAACATCCTCGTCCGTCAGGAAACTTCCCGAGGTAGCTACCGGCGCCTCATTCAGCGTGATGAGCTGATCAG
>JAYVKX010000168.1:0-2211 GCA_043768005.1 Novosphingobium sp.
GGCCAGAAGGGCGGCTTTGCCAGACCGTCCAGCTTTCATCAGAAACTCCAGCGTTTGGGCGCAGCGAATTCGCGCAGCACCGGGATACCCATTTCAGCAAGCGGCAGCAGCGACAGCACCCCGCCCAATTTGCTGCCCGTGGCGAGCCGCGTTACCCCGCGTGTGACCAGCCCGGTCACGATCCGTCCGCCCTCTGCCAGCTGGGCGGCCAGCACAGCGGGCAATTCCTCGATCGCGCCATCGATCAACAACAGCGTATACCCGGCGGGCTTCTGTTTCGTCGCGGCATCAGCGGCATCGACTACCACGAGCGAGCCGACAAGCGGTTGGACCAAGGCCGCCAGATAACCGCTGCCGCAGCTGATCAGCAGGGCCTTGTCGGCAATGGTCGGCGCGGCTTCACCCAGCATCCGGCCGTGGAACAAGGGCGGGGCCAGCGCGCGGCCATGTTCCAGCGGGATCGCCCGGTCCATATAGGCATGGCCCCGCGCGGCGGCGGGAACGAAATCCTCACGCGCAACGCGGTTCATCGCGGCAATCACGAAATCCTCGTTCACCCCGCTGACCCGCAGCTGGCTGTCGATCATCGCCCGGCGGGCGGTTGCAAAATCGCTCGAAGCCGGACGTTCGGCAGTCATCGTCATTCGCTAAACCTTAAATGCGGCCTGAAACCTCAAATGCGGCCTGAAACCTTTTGCACAACCAGAATCCCGGACGCAAGCTGTATTACATGAACAATACAGCAGCGCAATTACCCTTCTTTCAGGATAAGGGGGGCTTCTAGGACAAGCAGATTGCCGCGCCAAGCGCTTTGACGGAGGGGGCAACACGGGCTTATGGCAGCGTGAATTGCAGCCAGAGGAGCGTGAGAAGATGGCCGATATGGTGACAATCCGCGAGGAAGACCTGATCACAAGCGTTGCCGACGCGCTGCAATTCATCAGCTATTACCACCCGGTGGATTATATCCGCGCGCTGGGAGTGGCCTATGAGGCCGAACAGGGCCCGGCGGCGAAAGACGCCATCGCCCAGATCCTGACCAACAGCCGGATGTGCGCCGAAGGCCACCGCCCGATCTGTCAGGACACCGGGATCGTCAATGTGTTCATCGATTGGGGGCAGGATTGCAGGCTCGGCTCTGATCGCAGCTTGCAGGACGTGGTCGATGAGGGGGTCCGCCGCGCCTATCTCAACCCCGAAAACAAGCTGCGCGCCTCGATCCTGGCCGATCCCGCCTTCACTCGCCGCAACACCCGCGACAATACGCCCTGCGTGCTCACCGTGAACATGGTGACAGGTGCAAAGATCGCAGTCGATGTTGCGGCCAAGGGCGGGGGCAGTGAGAACAAGGCCAAGTTCAAGATGATGAACCCCAGCGATAGCATCGCCGATTGGGTGGTCGAAATGCTGCCCCAGATGGGCGCTGGCTGGTGCCCGCCGGGGATGCTGGGGATCGGGATCGGCGGGACGGCTGAATATTGCATGATGCTGGCCAAGAAGAGCCTGATGGAGCCGATCGACATGGCCCAGCTCAAGCTGCGCGGGGCGCAAAATGATCTCGAGGCGCTGCGGATCGAGATATTCGATAAGGTCAATGCGCTTGGCATCGGCGCGCAGGGGCTGGGCGGGTTATCGACCATCCTTGACGTCAAGATCCTCGATTGGCCGTGCCATGCCGCGGGTAAGCCGGTGGCGATGATCCCCAATTGCGCCGCCACCCGCCATGCCCATTTCACGCTTGATGGTTCGGGGCCGAGCTTCCTTGAAACTCCCAAGCTGGATCAGTGGCCCGATGTCCACTGGACGCCGGACAAGGCGGCCAAGCGCGTCAATCTGGATACGCTGACCCAGGCAGAAGTCTGCAGCTGGAAGCAAGGCGATCGGCTGCTGCTCAATGGCAAGATGCTGACCGGGCGCGATGCGGCGCATAAGCGGATCCAGGAGATGCTGGCAGCCCAAAAAGCAGGGGGAGGCGAGCCGCTACCGGTCGATTTCAAGGGCCGGGCGATCTATTACGTCGGCCCGGTTGATCCGGTGCTGGGCGAAGTCGTGGGCCCCGCCGGACCGACCACCGCCACGCGGATGGACAAGTTCACCGATATGATGCTCGAACTGGGGCTGCTGACCATGATCGGCAAGGCCGAGCGCGGGCAGGGCGCGGTGAGCGAGATTGCCCGGCACAAGGTGGCCTATCTGATGGCGGTGGGCGGC
>JAYVKX010000169.1:0-10328 GCA_043768005.1 Novosphingobium sp.
AGAAGACCAGCACATAGTTGAAACCCATGCTGTCCCAATCGATCCGCCGCAGCGAGGTGATTGTCGCGGTGCGTTCTACCCCCAGCAGGCCGATGGTCAGCTGATCGCCCAGCTTCAAATCCAGTGCCTCCGCCAGCTTCTCGTCAATCGAAACCTGCGGCGGGCCGGAGTAGCGCGCGGACCACCATTTGCCCGATGTCAGCGAATTGCCCGCTGGCACCATGTCTGAATAGGTGAGGCCGCGCTCGCCGCGCAGCGGCCAGGCTTCCTCGGGAATTTCCTTGAGATCGGCCACACGGATCATCGCCGAAGCCGGGCCATAGGCGAGAATCGCGCCGCGCAATGCAGGAACCGTGCGAACCTTGGCCCCGGGCGCAAGTCTGCTGACGGTGGCCGTGAAATCACCCACCCGGTCACGCGGCACATCCAGCACGAAATAATCGGGAGCCTTTTGCGGAACCCGCGCGGCGATGTTGCGATCAAGGCTGGTCTGAACCGCCGCCAGCAGCACAAACGCGGATAGGCCAAAGCCCAGCGCCGTCACCAAAGCGCCGGTCTGCGCGCCGGGGCGGTGAAGATTGGCGAGCGCGGCGCGCAGCAGCGGATCGCGCGGCCGGGGCAGGCGGGCGGCCAGCCAGCGGACTGCTTGTCCCAGCAGGCCCAGCAAGCCCAGCACGACCACTGCGCCGCCAAGGAACCATGCGGTCACGATCGGCTGCGCTGCGGTCAGCAGTGCCAGCGCGGCTATCGCGGCCATGCCAAGGCCCACCGGGACCAGCGCATCGCGCCGTGCTTTGCCAAGCGGTGATACCCGCGCCCGCATCAGGGCCATCGCCGGAAAATGCCGCGCGCCCAGCAGCGGCGGGGCGGCAAAGATCAGCGCGACCAGCAGGCCATAGGTGCAGGCACGCAGCAGCGCAGCGGGATCGAACACAAAGCCCGGCGATACCGGCAGCAGGCTGCCCAGCGCCTTGCCCAGCAGCGGTGTGACCAATATCCCGGCGGCCAGCCCGGCCAGGCTGCCGACCAGTGCGGCGGCAGTGATCTGGATCAGGTAGATCCGCGAAATATCGCCGCTGGTCGCGCCCAGCACTTTCAGCGTAGCGATGCTGCCACGCCGCGCCTCAAGATATGACGATACCCCGCCGCCAATCCCGATGCCCGCGATGACCAGCGCGGCGAGGCCGACGAGGACCAGAAATTCGCCCATCCGGCTGACAAAGCGTTCTGCACCCGGTGCCGCCTTGCTGCGTTCGCGGATGGTCAGCCCGCCTGCTGGAAACTGCTTTTCCAGCGCGGCTTGCACCGCCACCGCATCGCGGCCGGGGGGCAGGGCAATCCGGTATTTGCTGCGATACATCGCGCCCGGCTGGGTCAGGCCTGCGCGGACCGGAAAATCATCGGCCACGATCACCACCGGACCCAGCGCAAAGCCCTCGCTCAGCCGGTCAGGCTCATCCGCGATGATCCCGGCAGCGCGCAGTGGCTGGCCGCCAATCGTGAAGCTGTCGCCAAGCTTCAGTCCCAGCCGTTCAGCTGCGCCTTCGCCCAACCATGCCTGATCGCCCTGCGGCGCGCCAACTTTCCGGCCGTCCTTGAGGATCAGGCGGCCAACCAGCGGCCATTTCGCATCCACTGCCTTTAGCTCGACCGGCGCGGCCAGGTCTCCTGCAGAGGCCCCCGAACTGGCCATCGCCTGCATTCGTGTCCCGCCAGACACCGGGCCGAGCGCGGTAAAGGCGGCCAGTTCCTTGGGACTGGCGGCGCGTTGCCACACTTCCACCTGCACATCACCGCCCAGCATCGCCCGGCCTCGGTTCGCCAATTCCTGCTCGATTGCGCTGGTCAGCGTCCCGATCGCGGCCAGTGCCCCAACCCCCAGGAACAGACAGACCAGCAGCAGGCGCAAGCCCCGGAACCGGGCATTGAGATCACGCCGCGCGATCCGCCAGGCGGTGGACCAGGCCAAAGACCGGAAGAGGGAGGAGGTCACGCGGCGCTGTCGCTCGCGATGCGTCCATCGGCCAGTGTGATGATCCGCTCGCACCGTTCGGCCAGTACCGGGTCATGGGTGATAATCACCAGCGTCGCCCCGGTTTCGGCGCGGCGGGCGAACAATAGCTCAACGATGCCAGCGCCGGTGGCGGCATCCAGATTGCCGGTCGGCTCATCCGCGAACAACAGCGGCGGATGCGGCGCGGTGGCGCGGGCGATGGCGACGCGCTGCTGCTCGCCGCCAGATAGCTGCGCGGGATAATGGGTCAGCCGGTGGCCCAGGCCCACAGCGGCAAGTTCGGCGGCGGCGCGCGGCCAGGCATCGGCCATCCCCGCCAGTTCCATCGGGGTGGCGACGTTTTCCTGCGCGGTCATGGTTGGCAGCAGATGAAACGCCTGCAGCACGATCCCGATCCGGCCCCTGCGCGCCTGCGCCAGTGCATCTTCAGGCAGCGCCGCAAAATCGGCCCCCGCCACGCTGAGCGCGCCCGAGGATGCCCGTTCCAGCCCGGATAGCACCGCCATCAGCGAGCTTTTGCCCGAGCCAGACGGCCCGAGCAGGGCCAGCGTCTGGCCCTGCGGTACGGCAAGATCAATCCCGCGCAGGATCGCCACCGCGCTGTCCCCATTGCCAAGGGTGAGGGTAAGGTTCGAGGCGGAAATCGCCGGGGAGGGACTTGTCACGGCGCTGCGATGCCATAGTCAGGGCAGGCGGGGCAAGAGAGAGTTGCGAAATGAAATTGAAACAAGTGGCTTTGCTGGCGGCAATTGCGCTGGCGGGATGCAATGAAGCGGCCAAGGCTCCGGCCCCTGCGGCCAGCGCTGCCGCCCCTGAAGCGCCGGTGATGGGCCCGGAACAGAAGCTCGTCGCGCTGGGCGACAGTCTGTTTGCGGGATATGGGCTGGAGCCGGGGCAAAGCTATCCGACGCGGCTGGAAGCGGCCTTGCGCGCACGCGGGGTCAATGCGCGGATCATGAATGCCGGGGTTTCGGGAGATACGACTGCGGGCGGGCTGCAGCGGCTGGCTTTCACGCTGGATAGCCTGCCCCAGCCGCCCGTGCTGATCATCATCAGCCTGGGCGGCAATGATATGCTGCGAGGGCTTCCGCCCGAACAGACCCGTGCCAATCTGAATGCGATGCTGACCGACCTGGACAAGCGCAAGATCCCCGTGCTGCTGCTGGGGATGCTCTCTGCGCCCAATCTGGGGGCGGATTACCGGGCAAAGTTCGATCCGATCTATCCGCAGCTGGCGCAACAGCACGGCGCGGCGCTGGTGCCGTTTTTCCTTCAGCCGCTGATCGGTAGACCGGAGCTGATCCAGCCCGATCATATCCACCCGACCTTGTCAGGGATTGATCTGCTGGTCGGATCAACGGTGGATCAGGTGGCAATGGCTTTGCCTAAGTCAACCGCTCCAGCGTCCCGTCGCTAACCCGCCACACTGCTGCTTCGTTCGTTATTCCGGCAAACGGTGCGGCCTCGGTGCCGGTCAGCCAGACCTGCGCGGGGCCGCTACGCAGCCGCGCGAACAGGGCATCGCGGCGCAGCGGATCAAGATGCGCGGCGACTTCATCGAGCAACAACAGCCGCGGGCGGGCATCATCGAGCAATCCCGCATGGGCGAGGGTGATCGCGATCAACATCGCCTTTTGCTCGCCGGTGGAGCATTCGGCGGCGGGCTGGTTCTTTCCGGCCATCGTCACGGCAAGCTCGTCGCGGTGGGGGCCAACCAGCGTGCGTTGTGCCGCCCGGTCGCGGCGGCGCCCCGCGGCCAATGCCTCGGCCAGCGAAGCAGCTTCAATCGGTCCGCCGGGCTGATAGGCCAGTATTGGCCGCGCGAAGGGGGCTTGCGGCAGCAGCGCCAGCGCCGCGTCCAGTCGCTCGATCATTGCTGCGCGGGCCTGCGCCAGCGCGGCTCCCGCCTCAGCCAGCTGGGTTTCGAGCGCATCGAGCCAGGCGGGATCAGGCTCCGCCGCTTCACCCAGCAGGCGGCTGCGTTCGCGCAGGGCATTGTCATAGCGCGATGCGGTGCGGGCGTGACCGGGCTCCAGCGCCAGCACCAGCCGATCGAGAAACCGCCGCCGCGCGCCCGCACTTTCGGCAAACAGCCGGTCCATCGCCGGGGTCAGCCAGCCAATACTCAGCCATTCGCCCAGCTGTACCGCTGCTGTCTCGGCCTGATTGATCTGGACGATCCGCCGCCCGGGCCGCTCAGCGCGAATGCCGGTGCCCAGCTGGACTGTCCCATCGCTGCCAGTAAGTTCGGCGCTCACCGCAAAGCTGCCGCTGCCGGCATTGCCCGGCATTTCGCTCAGCGCCGCGCGGCGCAGGCCCCGGCCCGGCGCGAATAGCGACAGTGCCTCCAGCACATTGGTTTTGCCCGCGCCATTATCGCCGATCAACAGGTTGAATTTTGCCGAGCCATCAAGGTGCGTTTCGCGGTGATTGCGGAAGTCAGTCAACAGGATCCGGTCAAGCGCCATGGTGATCGGGGCGATAGTATGGGCAGCTCTGCAATGCCAGCAAAAGACAATTACCGATAGTTGGGAAATTTCACCAACTCTTGCATATTCATCTGCGCGAAAGAATCTTGCGCGGCGCAGGAAATGGCGGATTTGCAGCATTTCCGCAGTTTGGCACGACTCATGCTATAACTTCTACATTCGGTGGAACGCTCCACTGACACCAAACTCCAGAAGGGAAACAACCATGTCGAACACCAATTTCACCAGCCGCATCGCCGCTGCCGTCTCTGCTTTCGCGCTTTCGCTGGTAATGATCAGCGGCACTGTATCGGTCCCCAGCAGCGCCAATGCGCATGATGCCCTGGCCCAGAATGCAGCGCTCGCCTCCACCTATGTCGGCGTCGTGGCATGAGCGCGCTTGATCGCCAGCGCGGCGAAAGCGCCCCGAGCACCGCCCACTTCCGCCTCAACAAGGACCGCGGCAAGTTCATGGGCGTAAGCGCCGGGATCGCAGATTATTTCAACATCGATGTCACGCTGGTCCGGTTGGGCTGGGTCATCGGTACGCTGGTCGGCTTTGGATCGTTGATTATCGTTTATCTCGCCATCGGCCTCATCGCCGATTGATCCGATCCGGTGTGAGGCCCCGTTCGCAAGGGCGGGGCCCCTCAGATCGCCCCGGTTTTGGCAAAGGGTGAGAAATCAGTGCCACTGTCGAACACTTCCACTCCCTCGCGCGCCTTGAGCCAGCCGACCACCACATAGGTCACCGGGGTGAGCAGAGCTTCCCACAGCACTTTCAGCAACCAGTTGGTGACCATCACAGTCAGCACCTGCGCGCCTGACCACACCCCCAGAAACGCCACCGGATAAAAAATTGCGCTATCGATCGCCTGCCCGAAGAAGGTTGAACCGATCGTCCGGCTCCACAGATGCTTGCCGCCGGTGAGGATCTTCATCTTGGCCAGCACGAAGCTGTTGACGAATTCGCCCGCCCAGAACGCGATCACCGATGCGGCCACGATCCGCCAGGTGCTGCCGAACACGCTTTCATAGGCGGCCTGCCCGCCCCAACCGTCGGCTGCGGGCATGGCGACCACGGCCCAGCTCATGAACGCCATGAACACCAGCGCGGCAAAGCCCATCCACACGCAACGCCGGGCATTGGCATAGCCATAAACCTCGGTCAGCACATCTCCGATCACATAGGAGATCGGGAAAAACAGGATGCCCGCGCCAAAAGTATAGCCGCCCAGGCTGGCCAGCTTGCTCGCCCCGATCAGATTGGACAGCAGCAGGATCGCCACAAAGGCGGCCATCACATAATCGAAATAGCGGAAATGGCGGCGCGCGCCGGTGGTGCCATCAAGGCGGGACAGGGTCTGGCTCATCGCTGCGATCTAGCCCGGTTTGCGCGCGCCGCAAAGCATGCTTATGGGAACACCATGCGCGCCCGTAGTTCAACTGGATAGAGCACGAGCCTTCTAAGCTTGGAGTTGCAGGTTCGAGTCCTGCCGGGCGCGCCAAAACATCCATTCAATTCAATGATATTCAGTGCGCTTAGGATTTATTTCCGGGCGTGTGAGGTTTCGCACATCGCGGATCGGGACATTCCCCTAGTCCGTCCCTGCGACCCGACCGGCAGCTTCTGCAGCCGGCAACTAGCCCCCGCACGCAAGTGCGGGGGCTGCTTTTTGAACTGGTCCCTTCATCACCGGTGTCGGGTCGTACTTACTCCCCAGACTTACCCCCGGGCGACGCTTTCCAGTGCTTCGCCGGTCACCGGATAGCCCGCATCATCTGGAATAGTCAGCCAGCGCTCGCCGTTCCGCTCCTCGATCGAGGGGGTGATCATTTGGCTGGGAAATTCATCGACATGGGCCAGCGCCGCTTCAAAATCAGCGAATAACGCCAGCCGTTCCAGATTGCGTCGGGTCGGGAAAATTACCTGAATCTCGCCAATGTCCGCCAGCCGCAGCGCTTCTGCCGCGCCAACCCAGAACAGATGGGTATTCTCCGTCTGGTCAACCAGCAGATCGACCGCGCCGGTGCCAAGGTCGATCAGATAGAACCGCGTATCAAACACCCGCATATGCTTGTGCTTGGGCCTCCAGCGCGAAAACGGCACTAGTGCGGCAAAATCAATCGTCCAGCCCAGCGCGGCCAGAACCGGGGCCAGCGCGGCCTGTTCCAGTAGCATTGCGCGCGCAATATGCGCCTGTTCCAGCGTGGCGCGCTGGTGCATGCCAACCACCAGTCCGGTTTCCTCGATCGTTTCGCGCACCGCCGCAATTCGCGCCGCCAGTTCATCGCGTGCTTCGGGATCGCCCGCGCCCAGCGCATCGGCCAGTTGGAAATCCGCATCATCCACCCGGCCGCCGGGAAACACCGCAGCGCCGCCGGCAAAGCGCATTTCGGCAGAGCGCTGGACCATCAGGATTTCAGGGGGGCCGCCCGCCGTGTTGCGGCGAAAAATGACCAGCGTGGCAGCGGGGGTGGCGGGCGGGGCATCATCAGCCTCGGCAAATTCGTCGTGAATATCCATACCGTACACCGTGCTGTGCGCGAAGGGTTTTGCCAAGCACTAATCAAACGGGGGTACTGTCGAAAAAACTTACACATGACTTTCCCGGGACTGGCCTACACAGCGAAAGTATAATTGAAATTATTGTGTTTTTATAGTTTGGCACGGGGTGTGCATAGTATGGGTTACCCCCCAAGCAGTCTCGAATAGAGGCGGGGCCGCACCTTGGTCTCCGCGGCTCCGCCTCCCCGAGAAGCTTCCCCGAAATAGCCGGAATTCAAACTGCGGGCGCGACCTTGGCTTCGGTCATCAGATCCTGCAATTCGCCGGCATCGAACATTTCCATCATGATATCGCTACCACCAACAAATTCGCCCTTCACGTAAAGCTGCGGGATCGTGGGCCAATCGGAAAATGATTTTATGCCCTGGCGAATTTCCATATCCTGCAACACATCGACGCTGTCATAGGCAACGCCAAGATGTTCGAGAATTGCGATCGCCTTGCTGGAAAAGCCGCATTGCGGGAACAGCGGCGTGCCCTTCATAAACAGCACAACGTCATTGGCATTGACGATCTGGGCGAGGCGGGCACCAACATTGGAATTTGGGGTATCGGACATGGCTTGGTCAACCTGATCGGGAAGGATTGTAAGGCTCAATTGGGAACGGCGGTGGTCAGTTGCAAGGCGTGAAGCTCTCCGCCCATCCTGCCGCCCAGCGCATCATAGACCAGCTTGTGCTGGGCCACGCGGCTTTTTCCCATAAATGACGGCGAGATAACGCGCGCGGCATAATGATTGCCATCACCCGCCAGGTCGGAAATCGTAACCTCGGCATCGGGCAGGGCGGCGCGGATCATCGCCTCGATATCGGTTGCGGCCATTGCCATGTCAGCGGTCCTTCTAAACTTCGCCGATCAGCGCGCGGCGGGCCTCGACTTGCTTGGCCTCCAGCGCGGCGCGCACTTCGGCTTCTTCGGTATCGAACCCGGCTGAGATCAGATCGCCGAGCAGCTTGCGGACCACATCTTCATCGCCGCCTTCCTCAAAATCGGCCTGAACCACGCTGGTCGCATAGGTTTCGGCTTCGGCCGCCGAAAGCCCCATCAAGGTCGCGGCCCACTGGCCCAGCAGTCGGTTGCGGCGGGCGTGAATGCGGAACTGCATTTCCTCATCATGCGCGTATTTGGCCTCTTCGGCGCGCTCACGATCATTGAAAGTGGTCATTGGACGTTCCTTAATAGCAGCGATGGCGCGCTCAACCAGCCGGTTTTGTGGGCTGGGCCGGGGCCGGGGGTGCGGCCTGATAAATATCGTGACAAGCCTTACACGCCGCGCCGGCGCTTTCAACTGCCGCGGCAAGCGCGGCACTATCATCGGCCTGTGCAGCAGCAACCATGGCGGCGGTTGCACTGGCAAAGGCGGCGGCCTTGGCTTCGAAATCAGCCCGATTGGTCCAGATTTCAGGCTTGGCGCGGGTTCCGGTTACGCTGCGGGTGCTGGCGGGGAACGTGGCTGGAAGGGCGGCGGCCCATTTGGCCAGACCTTTGGCACCGAAGACTGCGGGCTTTACCGAAGCATCGGTCTTGGCCGCCGCGCCGCGCGCTGCATTCAGGCTGGATACCGACATAACCATCGCGGCCTGCCGCAGATCGACGATTTGCTGCGCAGTAGGAACGGGCGGGGTAGCAGGCGTGCGGACCTTGGCCTGAACGCCAAAGGCAGCGATCAGCAACGCAGCCCCTGCAACCATCCGTGCTGTCTTCATGTCCGTTCTCCCATTGCCGCGCCGCATTCAGTCAACTTCGCCAAGCTGTCGCCTTGGTCAATCAGGCATCTTTACCACAATTTTGCCGATTGCCTTGCGGTCGGCAAGCAACTGGATCGCCTCACCGCCGCGTTCCAGCGGAAATGTTGCAGAAATGCGCGGGTTGATCTTGCCTTCCTTGAGCAGGCGGAACAGATCTGCCACATGGGCGGCGTTTTCCTTGGGACTGCGGGCGACGAAAGCCCCCCAGAACACCCCGCACACGTCACAGCTTTTCAGCAGGGTCAGATTGAGCGGCAGTTTGGCGATCCCGGCCGGGAAGCCAACCACCAGAAACCGGCCTTCCCATGCGATCGATCGGATCGCGGGTTCGGAATATTCACCGCCAACGATATCGTAGATCACATTGGCGCCGCCCGGCCCGCAGGCAGCCTTGAACTGGTCGATCAAGGTCTTGGATTGTTCGCGATCGAACGGCGGGCGGCCATAGATCACCACCTCGTCTGCGCCTGCTTCGCGGGCGACCGCCGCCTTTTCCTCGCTCGATACGGCAGCCACGACCCGCGCGCCAAACGCCTTGCCCAGCTCGATCGCAGACAGGCCAACCCCGCCCGCCGCGCCCAGAATCAGCAGCGTATCGCCGGGCTTGATATGCCCGCGATCCTTAAGGCCGTGGATCGTGGTGCCATAGGTCATCAGGATCGAGGCGGCGGTTTCAAAACTGACCCCCTCAGGCACCGCAAACAGTCGCCCGGCATCGAGCACGATCTTCTCGGCCAGACCGCCATTGCCGGTGCCCGAGAGTACCCGGTCACCAACCGCCCAGCCGGTTACGCCTTCGCCCAGCGCTTCGATCACACCGGAAATCTCGCCGCCCGGAGCAAACGGTCGCTCCGGTTTGAACTGATAGAGATCCCGGATGATCAGCGTATCGGGGAAATTTATCGCGCAGGCCTTGACCGCGACCAGCACCTGGCCGGGGCCGGGGGTGGGCGCATCCACCTTGTCCAAGGTGAGCGTTTCGGGGCCGCCAGCGGCATGGGATCTCAGAGCTTTCATATTTTTGGGACTTTCATGCTTGGGCTCCGGTTCCGGTGGCGAGCCAGGGCAGATTGGCCCGGGCGCTCGTTTCATAAGCGGCGATCGCCACGCCGCGCGCCAGCGTCAGCCCCACCTCGTCGAGCCCGCCCAGCAGACAGGCCTTGCGGAACGGATCAATCTCGAAAGTGAAGCGATCCTGAAAGCGCGTGGTGACGCTCTGGTGCACAAGGTCGATATGGACCGGGTCGGTCTTGGCCACTTCCAGCAACCGATCGACCTGATCCTGCGGCAAAACCACCGCAAGGATGCCGTTCTTGAAGGCATTGCCCGAAAAAATATCCGAGAATGACGGCGCGATCACCGCCTTGATGCCGAGATCGAGCAAGGCCCAGGCGGCATGTTCGCGGCTGGAACCGCAGCCGAAATTATCGCCCGCGATCAGGATTGGCGCGCCTTTGAATTCGGCTGAATCGAAGATATTGTCGGGATCTTCGCGGATAGTCTCGAATGCACCGCGCCCCAGACCCTCG
>JAYVKX010000170.1:0-4783 GCA_043768005.1 Novosphingobium sp.
CGGATAGTCATGTATGGCCCGGACGGCGAAGTTAACCCGCACGAAGGATTCGTCCTGGCGTGGGAGCCGGAACAGCGCTTTGCCTTCACCGACGCGATCAAGCCCGATCTGATGCCCGATGGCCCGTTCATGCTGGGGATCTGGGTGATCGCGCCCGAAGGTGATGGCACCCGCTACACCGCCTGCGCCCGCCACTGGAGCGCGGAATCGATGGCCCATCACAAAGAGATGGGTTTTGCTGAAGGCTGGGGTATTTGTGCCGATCAGCTAAAATCATTGTGCGAGGATGGCTAGGCAAATACCGCCGCGCGCCGAAGCAGCTGATAGGCTTCGACCACCTGCTGCAGCCGCGTTTCATAGCTGCGATCCCCGCCGTTGCGATCGGGATGATAGCGGCGGACCAGTTCGGAATAGCGCTGGCGCAGTTCGAGACGGTTTGCATTCAGCTGCAGCCCGAGCAGTTCCAGCGCGCGGCGCTCATCCAGTGTCACCGCGCGGCCATCGGCGCGCATCGCGGGCTGGCGCATCCGGGCACGGGCGCTGATCGCCTCCAGCGGATCTGCAAAATCGGCCCAGCGCGGCGCAGCATCGATCCCGGCGGTGGGGCTGAAGGCGCGCGTTTCCCGTTCCCAGCCATAGATCGGGGATTGCGCGGCAAGGATTTCGTCGCTGCTCATGCCATCGAACCAGTCATAACCCGCATTGAAGCTGCGGACATGTTCAAGGCAGAACCAGCGATAGTCCCCCGGCCCGTCAAAGCTTGATCCGCGCCCGCCCGGCGCGCGAAATTCGCCCGCCTCGGTGCAGCCGGGCAGCTCGCACTGGTAGCTGGCACCGGCCATCCGTCCTTGAAATCGATCGTGTCTCACCGCTTCCACATGGCGACAGATCGGGTAGAAGTGAAGACATGACCGGAAAACTTGCAGACGAAATCGAGCAGATTCTTCGCCAATCCTTCGCGCCAAGCCGCCTTGCGGTGCTAAACGACAGCGCCCGACACCACGGCCACAGCGGGGATGATGGCAGCGGCGAATCGCATTTCACCATCGAGATCGAAAGCGCCGCCTTTACCGGTGTCTCGCGGCTGGAACGCCAGCGCATGGTCAACCGCGCGCTGGGCGACATTCCGGGTGGGCGGGTTCACGCCATGGCGATCAAGGCCAGAGCGCCTGAGGAATAGGAGCCAGCGCATGAGCATTCTTACCACCATCACCCCGGTCACGCATGATCTGGGCGCGTTTCAGGTCCGCCGCGCGATCCCCGCGCCGCAGCGGACGATGGTTGGGCCGTTCATCTTCGTCGATCAGTTCGGCCCGGCGCAGCTGCCACCGGGGCAAGCGATGGATGTGCGGCCGCATCCGCATATCAACCTTGCCACCGTCACCTGGCTGTTCGAGGGGGCGATCGATCACCGCGACAGCATCGGCAGCTTCGCCACGATCCGCCCCGGCCAGGTCAATCTGATGACCGCCGGACGCGGCATCGTCCATTCCGAGCGCTCGCCGCAGACCGAACGGGTGGGCGGACCACGGCTTTACGGCATGCAAACCTGGCTGGCCCTGCCCGATGGACGCGAGGAGATTGATCCGGCGTTTGAAAGCATCGCCAATTTGCCCTTGATCGAGGATGGCTGCACTTCCGCCCGCGTCATCATGGGCACGCTGTGGGGGCAGACCGCGCGGACCACCCAATATGCCGAAACGATCTATGCCGATATCCTGCTGGCCCCCGGCGGCACGATCCCGATCGATGCCGATGCGGATGAGCGCGCGGTGATGCTGGTTGGCGGTGAAGCCGGTTTGGACGGCGCGGCGCTGATGCTTTACGGACTGACGATCCTTGCGCCCGGCGCGGCAATGCAACTGACCTCCCAAAGCGGCGGAAGGGTGATGCTGTTGGGGGGTGAGGCTTTTCGCACGCCCCGCCACGTCTGGTGGAACTTCGTTTCATCCTCGCGCGATCGGATCAATCAGGCCAAGGATGATTGGCGGCAGGGCCGCTTTGCCAAGGTTCCGGGCGATGAGGAAGAATTCATCCCGATCCCCGAAATCCCTCTCACCAGGACCGCTATATGAGCTTTTCCGGACAGACTGCGTGGATCACCGGAGCCTCGTCTGGCATCGGCGCGGCACTGGCCAGAGCGCTGGCGAGCCAGGGCGCGCGGCTGGTGCTGTCGGGGCGTAATGTGGCCGCGCTGGAAGCAGTTGCGGCCGATTGCGCCGAGGTTTTGGTGCTGCCGTTCGAGACGACTGACCATGCCGCGATCGCCCCTGCGGTTGAACACGCTTGGGACTGGGCGCTCAAGAGTTCTGGCGGCGTGGATATGTTGATCAACAACGCCGGAATTTCACAGCGCTCGCTGGCGGTGGACACTGCTTATGCGGTTTATGACCGGATCATCGCCGTCGATCTGCTCGCCCCCATCGCGCTGACGCAGGCGATCCTGCCGCGTATGGCGGCGCGGGGCAGCGGGCGGGTGGTGATGATTTCCAGCGTTGCGGGCAAGGTCGGCGTGCCGCTGCGCACCGCCTATAGCGCGGCCAAATTCGGCCTGATCGGCTATTCCGATGCGCTGCGTGCAGAGGTTGCTGCGCTGGGCCTCAAGATCCATGTCATCGCCCCCGGATCGATCCGCACCGATGTTTCGCGCAACGCGCTGACCGCAGACGGCAGCCCCCGCAATGCCAGCGACAAGGCGATCGAAAACGGGATCGATCCCGATCTTGCCGCGCGCGATATGCTGGCCGCGATCGCCAATGACGAGCGGGAGATCATCATCGCGGTCGGCGCGGAACAGGCGATGGGCGAACTGCGCCGCACGCCTGATGCCCTGTTTGATCAGATCGCCGCGCTGATGGCAGCAGGCTATGCCGACAAGATGAAATCAGAAGGAAACTGAGCATGGAGCAAAGCCGCGTCAAACTGGCCAACGGGATTGAACTTGATGTGGTGGAGCAAGGTCCGCGCGCAGGCCCGGTGTTGATCTTTCTGCATGGTTTTCCCGAATCGCACCGCACCTGGCGGCACCAGATCGCGCATCTTTCCGGACACTTTCGCTGCATCGCGCCCGATCAGCGCGGCTATCGCGGCTCATCGAAGCCGCAGGATGTGGGCAGCTACACGCCCGACCGGCTGATCGGCGATGTCTTTCTGCTAGCCGATGCGCTGGGGATCGATCACTTTACCATCATCGGGCATGATTGGGGCGGCGCGATTGCCTGGGGAGTGGCTTTGCTGGGGCAGGCAAATGGCCGCGTGACCCGCGCGGTGATCGCCAATGCACCGCATCCGCTGATCTTCCAGAAGCTGCTCTACACCGATCCGCAGCAACGCGCCGCCAGCCAGTATATGCGCGCATTTCGCGATCCGGCCAATGATGCGCTGGTGCGCGAATCTGGCTTGGCCGCGCTGCTGATGAAGGCAGTCAACTGGGATCGCCCTTCAGTGATGGAACCGGAAGAACGTGATGCGCTGCTGGCCGACTGGCAAGACCGGGATGCCTGTTTTGCCATGCTGAACTGGTATCGCGGCAGCCCAATCGAAATCCCGTCGATGGATGCTCCGTTTGAACTTCCAGTCGGTTACCAGCCCCTGCCACTGCCCGATCTTGGCATTCCGACGCTGGTGATCTGGGCGATGGACGATCTGGCCCTACCCGCCGCCAATCTGGACGGGCTGGACGCGATCATCCCTGATCTGACGCTGGCCAGGGTTCAGGATTGCGGGCACTTCGTTACATGGGAGGCACCGCAAGCCTTTAACGCCGCGCTAGATGCCTTTCTTGCGCGCACTGCTGATGCCGCCTGAGCCTGCTCGGCAGCCCCGTGCAGGCGGCTTTGGCGCCGCAGTCGCCGCGGCCAATCAGGCTGCGCGGCGATCCCTGCTGCGCAATCATGGCGGCGGACATGCGCCGGTCAGCAATCTCGAACTGTTCTTTGATCTGGTTTATGTATTTGCAGTAACCCAGCTATCGCATTTTCTGTTGCAGCGGTTTGATCTGCTGGGGGCGCTGCAAACCGCGATCCTGTTTCTGGCCGTGTGGTGGGCCTGGATGTTCACCACCTGGGCGACCAACTGGATCGAACCCGATCGCGCGCCGAACCGGCTGATGCTGGGCATGGTGATGATTGGCAGCCTGACCATGTCTGCCGCTTTGCCGCAGGCGTTTGACAAGGGCGGGCTGGCGTTTGCGCTGGCTTATGTTGCGGTGCAGGTTGGACGCACGCTGTATGTCTCGATCGCGATGGGCGAATGGCGCCCCGGCGGCAACAGCAACATGCGCCGCGCGGCAATGTGGTTCACCTTCGCGGCAATCCCCTGGATCATGGGCGGGCTGGCTGCCGCTCCGCTGACGCGCATGGCCTGGTGGGTGCTGGCGATTGGTATCGAATATCTGGGCCCGCTGGTGTTCTTCTGGGTGCCGGGTCTTGGCCGCTCCCGCCCCGCAGACTGGACGATTTCAGGCAGCCATATGTCGGAACGCTGCTCACTGTTCATCATCATCGCGCTGGGTGAAGGGCTGGTGATTACCGGGGCGACTTTTGCCCAGGCGCAGATCACCCCGGCAGTGGTACTGGCCTTCCTCAACGCTTTCCTTGGCTCGTTCACCATGTGGTGGATCTATTTCGATCTGGGGGCGCGGCGCGGCGCGCTGCACATTGCCCAGCACAGCAATCCCGGGCTGATCGCGCGGCAGGCTTTTACCTATTGGCATATCCCGATCGTGGGCGGAATAATCCTGCTGGCTGTGGCTGACGAGCTGTTGCTGGCGCATCCGCTGGCC
>JAYVKX010000171.1:0-3667 GCA_043768005.1 Novosphingobium sp.
ATGATAATCCGATCGAGCGAGCGCCCGGCAACGCACAGCTTGCGTCCGCATTCACGCGCAACATTGCCCAGCGTCTGCAACCGCGCGACATTGGAGGCGAAGGTGGTGACCAGCACGCGCCGGCCCTTGTGTTTGGCGACTTCCGCCAGCAGCCCGCGATAGACATCGCCTTCAGATCCGGACGCCTCGGGATTGAATACATTGGTCGAATCGCAGACCAGCGCCAGCACGCCATCATCACCGATCGCGGTCAGCTCTTCTGCGGTAGCCGGTACGCCGATCAGCGGCTCGTCATCCAGCTTCCAGTCGCCGGTGTGGAAAATATTGCCATAGGGCGTGTCGATCAGCAGGGCGTTACCCTCTGCAATCGAGTGGGCCAGCGGCACATAGCGGATTCCGAACGGGCCCAGCTGGAACCGGTCAAGATGATCGATCACCTTAAGCTTGACGTCCCGGGTGATCCCCGCCTCGTCCAGTTTCTTTTGCACCTGCCGCGCGGTAAACGGCGTGGCATAAAGCGGCACGCCCAGTTCCTGCACGAAATAGGGCACCGCACCGATGTGATCCTCATGCGCATGGGTCAGCACGATGCCGATTAGATCCTTGGCGCGCTCTTCGATGAAATCGAGATCGGCGAAGACCAGATCGACGCCGGGATACTCATTTCCGCTGAAAGTCATCCCCAGATCGACCATCAGCCACTTGCCATCGCAGCCATAGAGATTGACGTTCATGCCAATCTCGCCCGAGCCGCCGAGCGCACAAAATAGCAGTTCCTTGCCGGGCTTGTGTGATTGCTTCACCGTGTGGCCGCCCGCTGGGCGAGCAATGCCAATCCATCCAGTGTCAAATCGCCATCAAGTGCATCGAAAATATCTGTATGAGCGTGAAACAGCACGGCCAGCCCGCCCGTAGCTACTACCTTGACGGGTCGGCCGATCTCGGCCCGCATCCGGGCAATCAGCCCCTCCATCATCGCGACATAACCCCAGAAAACGCCTATCAACATCTGATCCTCGGTGTTGCGGCCGATCACGCTGGTATTGCGCGGGGCCTCGATCGCGATCCGCGGCAGTTTGGCAGTGTTGCCCACCAGCGCATCGAGCGATAAATTGATGCCGGGGGCGATGATCCCGCCCTTGTAGGCACCGTTAAAGTCAATCGCGTCGAAGGTTGTTGCCGTCCCGAAATCGACCACGATCAGATCGCCGGGATATTTGGCATGGGCAGCAATCGTATTGACCGCGCGATCCGCGCCCAGCGAGCGTGGCTCATCCACATCAATCTCGATCGCGTAATCGGCTGGTGCGATCCCGGCGACAAGGGGCTCATGCCCGAAATATTTTGTCACCAGCACTTTGAGGTTATGAAGCGCGCGTGGAACCACGGTGGAGATGATCGTCTGATCTATCTCCGTGCGGTTGAAGCCCTCAATGGTCAGCAACTGCATCAGCCACACCGCATATTCATCGCCGGTGCGGCGCGGATCGGTGGCGATACGCCAGCGCGCCTTGATGGCGGTGCCATCGAACAGTGCGAAAACGACATTGGTGTTGCCGACATCAATGGCGAGCAGCATGACTATGATCCTGTTCTAAATATTGTCTGCAAGGCGAACTTCGCCCGCGTGGATGGCATGGCAGGTTCCATCGGCCAAGCGAAGTTGCAAAGCACCATCTGCGGTAAGTCCGGCAAATGTCCCGGCCAGCTTCTCGTCCCCCGGCTCACCCACCAGCAGCGGCGTTCCCTCGGGGTGGCCAGCGGCAAGCCAGCGGACAATCACCGCATCCAGGCCATAGCTGCGCCAGCGCTCCAGCTCGATGGAAAACTGCCGGGCCAGATCATTGGCAAACTGATCGCGATCTGGCGCCGGGCCAAATTCCGCCAGCGCGATTGTCGCCCGATCCGGAAGCTCAGGCGCTGCGGCAAGATTGACCCCGATCCCGATTATCACCCAGTCTCCTGCCCGTTCGAGCAGGATACCGGCAAGCTTGGCCGCGCCGATCATCACATCATTGGGCCATTTGAGCATGGCTCGCTGCGGCGGGATCAGCCGGGCCGTAACCACTTCATACACTGCCAGTGCCGCCAGCAGCGCCAGCGTTCCGGGCGGCGGATCGCGATGGCCTAGCCTGACCAGGGTGGAGCCCATGAAATTGCCCGCACCATCGAACCATGCCCGGCCCTGCCGCCCGCGCCCGGCGCTTTGCCGATTGGCGATCAGCCAGCTGCCTTCTGCGATCTGGTCCCCTGCGGCAAGCCGGGCGGCAAGATCAGCGTTAGTTGATCCGGTGAGGTGAACTGTTTCGATCAAGTGTATTGGAACAGGGCAATCGCTGCCGCCTCGGCCAAATCGCCCAGCCACCTGGTCAGCAGATAGCCCAGCGGCGAGATGAACAGCGCGGCCAGCGCCAGCAGCGCTTGGTGGGCAATGTCGCTGCGCCCGGTCACCTTGTTCGCCGGCTCGTCAAAATACATGATTTTGACGACTTTCAGATAATAGAAGGCCCCAATCACCGAGGCGGCAATGCCGATGGCAGCCAGCGGGACAAGGCCCGCCTGTACCGCCGCCTGGAACACCACGAATTTGCCCCAGAAGCCGAACAGCGGCGGGATACCTGCCAGGCTGAACATGATCATCGCGATGCAGGCGGCCAGCACCTTGCGGTGGCGCGACAGCCCGGCAAGGTCTGCAATCGCTTCAACCGGCGCGCCGTCTGCATCCTTGAGCATCAGCACCGCGACAAAGCCGCCGATCGTCATGGCGACATAGATCGCAAGGTAAACCAGCATCGCCGCCGCCCCTTGCGGGGTTGCCGCAGCAAGGCCGATCAGCACGAAGCCGACATTGTTGATCGACGAATAAGCGAGCAGGCGCTTGATATTCTTCTGTCCGATTGCGCCCAGTGCACCCACCACGATCGAGGCGAGGGCTGCGAAAATCACGATCTGCTGCCACGCCGAGGCCTGCTGGCCAAAGGCGGACAGCGCCACCCGCATGGTCAGCGCCAGCGCCGCAACCTTGGGTGCAGAGGCGAAGAACATGGTGACCGGCGTTGGTGCGCCTTCATAAACGTCGGGCGTCCACATGTGGAACGGCACGGCGCTGATCTTGAAGGCCAGCCCCGCCAGCATGAACACAACACCAAACAACGCGCCATGTGAAAGCCCGCCTGCCAGCGCAGCATTGATCCCGGCAAAGCTGGTGGTTCCGGTAAAGCCATAGGTCAGGCTCATCCCGAACAGCAGGATCCCGCTGGCTAGCGCCCCCAGCACGAAATATTTGAGCCCCGCTTCGGCCGAGCGCTCATCGTTGCGCAGGAACGAGGCAAGGACGTAGGCGGCGAGCGAGTTAAGCTCCAGCCCGATATACAGCGTGATCAGATCCGTCGCCGAAACCATCAATCCCATGCCCAGCGCGGCGAACAGGATCAGGATCGGATATTCGCTGCTCATCGCCTTGACCCGGTCAAAAAAGGCCGGAGCCACGATCAGCGAAGCCCCCGCCGCGGCATAGATCAGCAACTTGGCGTAGCTGGCGAAGGCATCGGCGCGATATTGGCCGAAGAAGGCTGAACTCTCCTCTCCCATCGCACCGCCGCACAGTGCAGGCGCGACCATGATGGCGCAGACGGCGAGGGTCGCAACCGCAGCGATGCTGATTGCG
>JAYVKX010000172.1:0-2096 GCA_043768005.1 Novosphingobium sp.
GGGCGCCGCCAGCGGCGCCAAGGGAACCGATCAACTGGCGCGGCTGTTCGATGACGATGTGCTGTATGAAGGCGGGGTCAAGGGCGCGCTGATCCAGCCGACCTTCCTAGGCAATCATGATGCCGGGCGTGTCGCCATGTTCTTGCAGCAAATGAACCCCAAGATGGACGCCGAGGAGCTGTTGGGCCGCGATATGCTGGGCCATGCCATGCTGCTGGGGCTGCGCGGGGTGCCGGTGATCTATTACGGGGATGAGCAGGGCTTTATCGGCCACGGCGGGGATCAACTGGCGCGGCAGGACATGTTCGCCAGCAAGGTGGCGCAGTACAACGATCAGCCGCTGGTGGGCACCTCTGCCACCACCGCGCAGGACAACTATAACCCGCAGCACCCGCTCTATCGACTGATTGCCGAACTGTCCGCGATCCGCCGCGATACTCCGGCGCTGACCTCGGGCCGCACGGTCGTACGGATGTCGTCGGACAAGCCGGGGCTGTTCGTGGTGTCGCGGTTCGATCCCGCAACCGGCCGCGAAGTGGTGCTGGCGTTCAACACGGCCAATACCATGCAAAGCGCGCGCGTGCCGGTCGCTGCGCGCAGCCTGTCGTTTACCCCGCTGGCCGGGCAATGTTCGCCCAACGCGGATGCGCCGGGAAGCTATATCGTCACTCTCGCTCCGCTGGGCTTCGCCTGGTGTGCGGCCAAGGATTGAAGCCAGAATTCTGCATGAACCGCTTGTCACGTCTCGAAATTGCCCAGACACAAACTGACGCCCGGCCATGGTGGCGTGGCGCGGCGATCTATCAGGTCTATCCGCGCAGCTATCACGATTCCAACGGCGATGGGGTGGGCGACCTGCCAGGGGTTACTGCGCGGCTGGATCACATTGCCGCACTGGGCGTAGATGCGATCTGGATTTCGCCGTTCTTCACCTCGCCGATGGCCGATTTCGGCTATGACGTGGCCGACTATTGCGATGTCGATCCGATCTTCGGCACGCTCGCCGATTTCGATGCGCTGATCGCACGGGCCCATGCGCTCGGCCTCAAGGTGATGGTCGATCAGGTCTATTCGCACACCTCCGACGAGCACGCCTGGTTCGCGCAAAGCCGGGCCAGCCGCAGCGGGGACAAGGCCGATTGGTACGTCTGGTCCGATGCCAAGCCCGATGGTTCGCCGCCGAGCAACTGGCAGTCGGTATTCGGCGGTCCAGCCTGGACCTGGGATGCCCGGCGCGGGCAGTATTACATGCACAATTTCCTCAGCAGCCAGCCGCAGCTCAACGGGCATCTGCCTGCGGTGCAAGATGCCTTGCTGGATGTGGCGCGGTTCTGGCTGGACCGCGGGGTTGACGGGTTCCGGCTCGATGCGCTGAACTTCGCGATGCACGATCCGGCGCTGACCGATAATCCGCCCGCGCCCGATGATGGCCAGCCCCGCACCCGGCCGTTCGATTTCCAGCTGCACCTGCATAACCAGTCACACGCCGATATCCCGCAATTCCTCGAACGGATCCGTGCGCTGTGCGATAGCTATGGCGCGGTCTTCACCATGGCCGAGGTAGGCGGACGCGAAGCCTTGCGCGAGATGCAGGCCTTCACCGCCGGGAAGCGGCGGCTCAACAGCGCCTATGGCTTCGATTTCCTCTATGCCGATAAGCTGACCCCGGCGCTGGTCAGCCAGGCGCAGGCCAATTGGGCACAGGATGCCGACGCGGGCTGGCCGAGCTGGGCGTTTGAAAACCATGACGCGCCGCGCGCCCTGTCACGCTGGTGCACGCCCGATCAGCGCGAACTGTTTGCCCGCACCAAGATTGCGCTGCTGTGCGCGCTGCGCGGCAGCATCATCATCTATCAGGGCGAGGAATTGGGGCTGGTCCAGGTCGATATCCCCTTCGATCAGCTCAAGGATCCCGAGGCGATTGCCAACTGGCCGCTGACGCTGTCACGCGATGGCGCGCGCACCCCAATGCCGTGGACCGCGCAGGATGAGCATGGCGGTTTTTCGGCCGGGCAACCCTGGCTGCCGCTGGGATCGCAGAACCTGGCCCAGGCGGCCGACCGGCAGAACGCCGATCCGCATTCGCTGCTCAACCT
>JAYVKX010000173.1:0-6757 GCA_043768005.1 Novosphingobium sp.
GGGCCAGCCGGTCGGCAATATCGGTCTTGAGCCGGGCAAAGCTGAGGGCGCGATAATCCTCGACCTTGCCCAGCGAAAAGCGCGGATCATTGGCGGACAGGATCCCGCCGATATCGGCCCCCAGTGCCGCACCCGGTGTGGCGCGCAAGGCGGCGAAATAATTGTTCATCGCCTGACGGAACACCACTTCGGCCTCTGGACGATAGCCCGGATCGGTCAGCAGAGCGGCCATCACCTGCAGCTGCAATTCCAGATCGCGGCGGGTGGTGGTGGCGGTGCCGGCAAAGCTTTCCGCAGCGGGGCCGAACGGGGTGGAGACGGTGCGCCCGGCCAGGATTGTCTGAAGCTCGTCCAGACTATGCTTGCCAAGCCCGCCCACCGGCAGCATCGTCGCCAACGTGGCGGCGCGGGGATTATCCTTGGTTTGCAGCATATTGCCGCCATCGACATTGAAGCTGACCGCGATCCGGTCTTTTTCAAGATCGGTGTGTTTGAGATTGAGTCGCACCCCATTGGCAAAGCGGATCATGCGAATGCCAAGCGCGGGCTCCACTGCATCGCTGATCACCGTACCCGGCGCGCCGAAATCGCCATAGGCAAAGCTGCCCGCTGGCTTGACCTCGGTCTGGACCAGCGGCACCTTGGCGGCGGCATCCCATGCTGTGCGCAAGGCCGCTTCGCCGCCTTCGGGGGATTGGCGACCCTGAAAGCGCAGCAGCGGCTCGTCCAGGGCGAGGATTTCGCGGTTCAGCGCGGCCTGCACCGCACCCGGCGTGATTTCCGGCACGAAGGCCTGCAACCGATCAAGCGAATTCTGCGGCGTATCGGGCACCACCTCATCCTCGATCAGCGCCAGGATCCCGCCGACCAGCGTCGCATTGCTGCGCGTATCGGCCGAGGCGGCGGCATTTCGGCTGGCCGTTAGCGTCTGGGCCAGCTGTTCGGCCACCTCATCCCTGGTAAACCCGAATTGCAAGGCACGGCGATATTCCAGCGCGGCCTCGGTCAATCCGCGCCGCCAGCCGCCATCCACCGAATTGACCACCAGGCTGGTGCTGACCCCGGCCTTGAACACCGCGACCGAGCTGAAATAAGCCCCGCGATAGGGCGGATCGGGGCGCAGCGTCAGCCGCTGCAACCGCCGGTTGATGATGCTGTAGCCGATCCGCCGCAGTTGATCCTCGCGCCGCTGGGCGATCCGGTCCGGCTCTTCCAGCCAAGGCCCGTGGCGGGTGGCGCTGACCAGTTCCGCCATGGCGGGATCGAGGTAGATCTCGGTCAGCGCCTTGCGCGCGGGATTGACCGGCCCGGCGCCGGGCTGAGCTTGCGCCGGGGCGGCAGTCCAATCCGCAAACTTCGCCGTGATCGCCGCCTCGACCGCTTCCGGCGCGAAATCCCCGATCACGATGATCGTCGCCTGCGCGGGGATATATTCGCGGGACCAGAACGCCCGCAGTGCCGGGGCGGTGGCCGCGTTCAGCGTTTCGGCGGTGCCGATCGGCAGCCGCTTGCCATACAGCGCCTGCGGATAGGCGAAGGCCACCGAATCGACGAAATTGCGCAGCTGGAAACTGTTGCGATCGCGCATTTCGGCCAGCACCACGCCGCGTTCGCGCTCCACCGCACGCGGATCGAAGTTAAGCGCGCTCGCCGTTTCGCGCATCAACATCAGCGCGGTATCCAGCAAGCCCGGATCATTGCGCGGCAGATCGAGCAGATAGGTCGTCCGCTCGAACCCGGTTTGCGCATTGGTATCCGCACCAAATGCCAGCCCATTGCGCTCCAGCAGTTTAACCATCTCGCCCTCGGGCACATGGGCGCTGCCGTTGAAGGCCATATGTTCGACATAATGGGCAAAGCCGCGTTCGGCCTCGCTCTCGTCCAGCGAACCGGCCCCGATCTGCATCCGCACCAGCGCGGTGCCCGTGGGCGTGGCGTTGTGGCGGATCACATAGCGCAGGCCATTGGCGAGCTTGCCAAAGCGGAAACCGGGATCAACCGGCACATCGCTGGTCTGGAACGCCCAGTCGGCCTTTGGCAGCGGCGCAGAGGCCAGCGGCGCAGCGCGCGGGGCGCAGGCCGACAGGGTGAGGGCGGAAAGGGTGAGGAGATAGAAGGCTTTGCGGTTCATCGCCCGGTGGTGACGGAAAGTTGCGCGCGGGGCAAGGGCACTATCCCGTCGTCCCCGGTCGAGCCGGGGACGGTGGGCACATCATTTCCCGCGCAATTTCCGGTGCACCGAAAGATCATGCACCGTGCTCGGCCCGGCATCTTCCTGCAGCAGGCCCAGCCGCCGGGCGACTTCCTGATAGGCCTCTTCCTCACCACCAAGATCGCGCCGGAACCGGTCCTTGTCGAGCTTTTCGCCGGTGGTCATGTCCCACAGGCGGCAGCCGTCAGGGCTGATTTCATCGGCGAGGATGACGCGGGCATAATCGCCGTCCCAGATCCGCCCGAACTCCAGCTTGAAATCGACCAGCCGGATGTTGATCGCAGCGAACATCCCGCACAGGAAATCGTTCACCCGGATCGCCATGGACGAGATGTCCTGCATCTCTTCATTGCTGGCCCAGCCAAAGCAGGCGATGTGCTCTTCAGAGATCAGCGGATCGCCCAGCGCATCGTCCTTGTAGTAATATTCGATCAGCGTGTGGGGCAACGGCTCGCCCTCTTCGATCCCCAGACGCTTGGTGATTGACCCTGCGGCGACATTGCGGACCACCACTTCGATCGGAATAATCTCTACCTGGCGGATCAGCTGCTCACGCATGTTGAGGCGGCGGATGAAATGGGTCGGGATGCCGATATGCGACAGCCGGGTGAACACATATTCGCTGATCCGGTTGTTGATCACGCCCTTGCCATTGATCGTGCCGCGCTTCTGCGCGTTAAACGCGGTCGCATCGTCCTTGAAATACTGGATGATCGTGCCGGGTTCCGGGCCTTCATACAGGATCTTGGCCTTGCCTTCGTAAATCTGGCGGCGACGCGACATCGGCATTTCCTCAAAAACGGCAAACCCCGGCAGAGGCGAGTCGCAAAAAGCGACTGCGCGAAGCCGGGGCAGACAAGGGTTCCTTACGCCAAAATGCTGCGCTGCGCAATCAACCAGCTGCTTATCGCAGTAGACAAGCCCTGATCCTCTGATAGTTTGATAAATGAACCGATTGCATTGCTCAAGAAGTGCAGCGGTATGGGAGAGAGGTCGGCGTACCGGTATCGCCCGGTGCACTGCGCCACTCCGTTTGGTCGCAACTATCCATCAGGAGTGAGGCACTATGAAGAAGTTCCAATGGCAGGGCGCTGTATCACTGATTGCGGTAACGCTGGCAGGTCTTTCTGTTCCTGCCGCTGCGCAGGATGTCGCAATTGCGGCTCCGCCAGCCGCCGAAGATGAAGCCCCTGCTAAAGAGATCGTGGTCACCGGCACATTGATCCGCGGCTCACGCGAAGATGCGCCCGCGCCGGTCGATGTGATCGGAGCCGAGGAACTGGCCAAGCAGGGCAACCCTTCGGTGATCGAGTTGCTCAAGAACCTGCCGACTTCCAACGGAATTATCGGCGATGCCAACCAGTTTGATGCCCGCGCGCAGGGCAATGAAGGTGTGGCGTCGATCAATCTGCGCGGGCTTGGCCCGCAGCGCACGCTGGTGCTGCTGAATGGCAAGCGCATCGTGCAATCGGGCGGTAGTGGCATTCCGATTGTCGACGTCAATCTGATCCCCTCGTCAGCGATCGGCCGGATCGAAGTGCTGAAGGATGGCGCTGCGGCAACCTATGGCTCCGATGCCATCGCCGGGGTGGTCAACTTCATCACCCGCACCAATCAGGATGGCTTCAAGGCATCGGCGGATTACCGCTATATCCGGGGTTCAAAGGGCGATTATGCGGCGCGGTGAGCTTTGGCCATAATGGCGATACCGCGCGGTTCTTTGTTTCGGCCGGTTATCAGCGCCGTTCCGAATTGCAGACCGTTGATCGTGATTTCGTGATCCGCCCCTATGCGGAGAATCCACAGGGCGGCTATACCGGTGGCGGCAATCCGGGCAACTTCGATTTCAACGCGACGGCACCCTATACCGCACCGAACGGCACGGTGTTCACTGGCATCGCCACGTCCGGAGGGTCGGCTGGGGCGTTCAACGGGGTCAACTTCATCCGCGATCTTGGTTGCGAGGCGCTGGGCGGCACCCGAAGCTTGCCAGGCTCGACCTCACTCCAGCTGGCAACCAACGGTGCTACCTACACCCAGGCCAACGACCGCTGCTTCAACCAGTATGGCTTGTTCGGCAATCTGGTGGAGCCAGAGGAACGCTTCCAGCTGTTCATGGATGCTGAAATTGACTTCAGCGACACAGTGAAACTGCGCGTCAATGCGCTGTGGGGGCATACCGAAACCCGGATCACAACCTCACCCACCTATCTGCCGACTTTGCCGCCTTCGGCAAATGCGGTGTCCGGTGGTGCCGGTCTCTTCTTGATCCCGACCTATGCTCCTGCACTGGTTGACTATTGCCGCGTCTATGGTGCGGAATCGGGCTGCCTGGTGAATTCTGGCGGCACACCTCTAGCCCCTGCTTTTGCCTTCCCAGTGCTATCCCGTCCAGCTTTGCTGGGCGGCAACCCGCTGTTCGGCGGGCGCGGATCGGCCACTTCGCCGCGTGTTTCGGATCAGATGATGTTCTCGGGCGAGCTGACGGTTGATCTGTCTGACAAGCTCTCGTTGCAAAGCAGCCTCACCTACAGCCGGTATGAACGTTCGTTCGAAGGCACCGATACCTTCGGCGATATGTTCCAGAACGCGCTGGCCGGGTTCGGCGGGGCGAACTGCGCCTATGCCTCAACCGCATCGCGGGCCGGGCTGACGGCGATGCAACTGGCCGCGCTGGCCGGGACCAATGGCTGCAGCTTCTTCAACCCGTTCTCAACCGCAGTGCAAGCCAATGCGGTCACCGGGGCGGTCAATCCCAACTATGCCGGATCGCGTCCCACCAACGGGCTCTCGATCACGCCGGGTGCGGGTCTAATCAACGATCTGGCAACGTTCGACAATTTCTTCCAAACCCCGCGCACGCAGGCCTTCACCACCCAGCTGGTGGCGGACATGGTGCTGTCCGGGCAGACCGGGATCAACCTTCCCGGCGGCGAAATTGGCTTTGCGATTGGCGGCCAATACCGGAAGAACACCTATCAGCGGCGTTATAACAACGTCTCCAATCTGGATTTCTACCCGTGCCCGGGCACCCCGCTCAATCCGGCCGCAACCTGCACCCAGCAGACCGGCGCGCTTGGCTTCCTGGGGACCAACCGCAACGGTGATAGCAACAGCGATGTGCGCGCCGCCTTTGTTGAACTTCAGTTGCCAATTCTCGATCAGATGAATGTTCAGCTTTCTGCCCGCTACGAAGATTACGGCGGCACCGTGGGTTCAACCTTTGATCCGCAGATCCGCGCCAAATTCGATCTGACTGACTGGCTTTCGGTGCGCGGCGGGATGGGCACCACCTTCCGTGGCCCGCCTTCACAAAGCCTTGAGGGTAATCTGACCTCGCTGCAGATCATCGGTACGTCGTTCCGCGCGATCGATATCAACGGCAATGCCAATCTTACCCCGGAAAGCGCGACGACCTATAGCGCAGGCGTGCTGATCGATCGCGGCGGCTTCAAGGCCAGCCTTGATTACTTCCGCTATGATTTCAGCGGCCCGATCGAAGGGGAGCCGGTGCAGGGTATAGTCACCGCCCTGTTTGGTGCCAATGGCATTGCCAATTGTGGCAACGCTGCATATGCAGCTTTGCAGGCCCGCTTTACCTTTACCGGCGCGGGCTGCGGGATTAGCAATGTGCAGCGGCTGCGCACGAAATATATCAATTCGGCCAATCTCAGCACCTCGGGGCTTGATTTCCAGACCAGTTATCAGCTGGATGCGGGGTCTGGCTCGGTCACAGCCGGGGTCGCGGGCACCTATGTGCTGAACTACAAGACGCAGAGTGTGACGGTGGAAGGGATCGTAGTGCAGCCCGCGTTTGATGGCGTCGGTCTGCTCAACTATCAGACCACCGCCTATCCGCTGCCGCAGTGGAAGGGTAATGCCTATCTTCAGGGCGAATTCGGTGATCATTCGCTGCGGCTGCAGGTCAACTACCTCGATGGCTACACCGATCAGCGCGGGGCCGCGATCTTCGGGCCGAACAACGGCGCGCTGGCCGGTGCTTCGGTGACCACCGGCAAGAACATCGGCAGCTTCACCACGGTGGATGCCACCTATCGGCTGCGGATGAAAACCGGGACCACCATCGCGCTCTCGGCGCTTAACATCCTGAATACCGACCCGCCGTTTGCACGGCTCGATCAGAACTATGATCCGTTCACGGCCAGCCCGCTGGGCTTCACTGCCAAGATATCGATCACGCAAGACTTCTGATTTAAGGAACTGCCTGACACACGGGGCGCCGGATCAACCGATCCGGCGCCCTTTTTGGTGGGGCGGTGATGAAGCGCGGCTGGTGGCCGGGCGCGCCGGGTTCCGGCGTTAATCCAGCGGCAGTTCGATTTCGCGCATGATCCGATCGGTTTCCGCCAGGATTTTGGCGATCTTCTGATAGTGGCGGATATCGTCCCAGCTCAGCACACGGCCTTTGCGGTCTTTCAGCCATTTCTGCGCGGGCTGATAGCCGCCGATGTGAAAGGTCCATGCGATGGGCGAAACGTCTGCAAAGCCTTGGGTGGCATTGATCCACACTTTCCCGCCTTCATA
>JAYVKX010000174.1:0-10243 GCA_043768005.1 Novosphingobium sp.
CATGACCAGACTGACATGCTCAAGGAAATCGCCAAGCGTTTCATATTCTTCCATCGCGCGGGAAAGCTCGGACAAATTCTCCAACCGTCCGGCGCTTTCTGCGCTGCGTTCAGCTTGGAGCGCGGCAGTATAACCCGATTCGTCAAGAATGCTGCGGACCAGTTCGGCGGGCGAGGCAACTTTCGCCTGATCGCGCCAGCGCGCAAAATCGCGCATTAGCGCGAGCAAGGTGTTCCGCGCCCGCGCTGGCAGCTCGTCACTATCGGCCATCTCGATTGCAGCGAGCGCCAGCGGGGCGCCGCGCGCCCGGGCGTGGCGATGGAGCTTTTCCAGCGTCTTGTCACCCAGCCCGCGCTTGGGGGCGTTGTAAATTCGCTCAAACGCCAGATCGTCAGACGGTTGCGCGACGACCCTGAGGTAAGCCAGCGCATCGCGGATCTCGGCGCGTTCGTAAAACCGAAAACCACCTATAATCCGATAGTTGAGGCCAATAGATATAAAGCGATCTTCAAATTCGCGGGTTTGGAACTGGGCGCGCACCAGAATCGCAACGCTGTTGAGCGAGGCACCTTCGCGTTCCAGCCGTTCGGCTTCTTCGCCAACCCGGCGTGCTTCTTCTGGGCCGTCCCATACGCCGATAACGCGGACCTTCTCGCCATCATTTCGTTCCGTCCACAAGGTCTTGCCCAGTCGCTGGCTGTTCGCATCGATCAGGCCCGACGCGGCGGCGAGAATATCGGGGGTCGAGCGGTAATTTTGCTCCAGCCGGATCACTTTCGCGCCGGGAAAATCCTTTTCAAACCGCAGGATATTGGCAACTTCTGCGCCGCGCCATGAATAGATTGACTGATCGTCGTCGCCAACCACGCAGATATTACGGTGGGTCTGGGCGAGCAGGCGAAGCCACAGATACTGGACCTGATTGGTGTCCTGATATTCGTCGACCATGATGAATTTGAAGCGCTGCTGATACTGCGCCAGAATTTCGCGCTCGCGGCGGAAAATGTTGAGCATGTGCAGCGTCAGATCGCCAAAATCGCAGGCGTTCAGCGCCTTGAGCCGGTCTTGATAGAGCTGGTAGAACTTCTGCCCTTTGCCGTTTGCATAGGCCTCATTCTCCACCGCATCGAGATCGGCGGGGTTCAGCCCCTTGTTCTTCCACCGATCGATACAAGCCGCCAGCAGGCGGGGGGGGAAGCGCTTGTCATCCACCCCCTCGGCCTGGATCAGCTGCTTGATCAGGCGCAGTTGATCGTCGGTATCGATGATGGTGTAATTGCTCTGCAAGCCAACCAGCTCGGCATGGCGGCGCAGCATCTTGGCGGCGATCGCGTGGAATGTGCCAAGCCAGGGCATCCCTTCCACCGCCGGACCGATCAGCTGGCCGACCCGTTCGCGCATTTCGCGCGCGGCGCGATTGGTGAAGGTGACACAGAGGATTTCGGATGGCCAGGCCCGCCGCGTGTGGACCAGATAGGCGAGCCGCGCAGTCAGCGCCGCGGTCTTGCCGGTGCCTGCGCCCGCCAGCATCAGCACCGGGCCATCAGCGGTCTGCACCGCCTCGCGCTGGGGCGGATTGAGACCGGAAAGCCAGTCGCCATGCGCCGTAGACGGCGATGTTTCAGGATGTTCAGCAGGGATCAAGGGTAAAGCTGCCGGGCATGGAGGAAGCGGATAACATCGACGGTTTCTGCCCTGATTGCATAGATTAGCAGATAATTCGGATGGATCACCAATTCATGCGAATCAATGACCCGGTCGGGGCGCTCGAGTGCCGGAAAGGCCTGCACCATTTCAAGCTTGCGGCTGACTTCGCCTGATAGACGTTCCGCTGCCGGCTCGTTGCGGTTGGCGACATAGGCAAGTGCGTCTTGAAACAGGCGAAAGGCCTCAGCCTCCCAGCGAAGAGCGAGCATTCTTGGCGTTTTCAATTATTTCGTGTGCTCTTCGCATGACTTCCTCATGAGAAATCCATGGCCCCTTGGAGCGGAGGCCTTCCTCCACCTGCGCGCGAAACCACACATCATAGGCCGCAGCCGGTTCCTCGGTTTCGAATTCGGAGATGATCGGATTGAGCTTTCCCATGAGGCGAAATTACCACGCAGTATGGAACAAACCAAGAGCATTTGTCATCGATACAGCGTTTTGATTGACAGACAGTCGCGCCCAACCGAACGAACCGTCCATGCAAGAACTCCGCGCCCATTCCCGCATCCTGTCAGCCGCATTGGTTGGTACGGCGGTCGAATTCTATGATTTCTATGTCTTCGCCACGGCGACGGCGCTGGTGTTCGGGACGTTGTTTTTCCCGCAGTCCGCGCCGGGTGCCCAGCAGATCGCCGCCTTCATGGTGTTTGGCATCGCCTTCATTGCAAGGCCGGTGGGGGCGATAGCATTCGGCCATTTCGGGGACCGGGTCGGGCGCAAATCGACGCTGGTCGTCTCGCTGCTGCTGATGGGCGCATCGACACTGGCGGTGGCCTTCCTGCCGACATACGCCGCGATCGGCTGGGCTGCGCCGCTGCTGCTGTGCATCCTGCGCTTCGGCCAAGGCTTCGGGCTTGGCGGGGAATGGGGCGGGGCGGCCTTGCTGGCGGTAGAGAATGCGCCAAAGGGCTGGGAGGCGCGGTTCGGTGCGGCCCCGCAGCTGGGCGCACCGGTGGGGTTCCTTGCCGCCAACGGCCTGTTCCTGGCGCTTGGGCTGATGTTGTCGGACGGTGATTTTCTGGAATGGGGCTGGCGGGTGCCGTTTCTGGCCAGCGCGGTGCTGGTCGGCATCGGGCTGTGGGTTAGGCTGCGGATCGAAGAGACGCCGGCGTTCCGCGCCGCAATCGCGCACGAGCCGCCGCCTGCGGTGCCGCTGGCCCGGCTGGTGAAAAACCACTGGGCGGCGGTGCTGGCGGGCAGTGCGGGCGTGGTTGCCTGCTTTGCGATCTTTTACCTCTCCACCGCCTTTGCCCTGTCCCAAGGGACCAAGGCGCTGGGCTATAGCCGCGAGCAATTTCTGACCATTCAGCTGGGCGCGAACAGCTTTCTGGTCTTCGGGATCATTCTGGCGGCGGTGCTGGCTGACCGGACTTCGCCGCGCCGGATCCTGATGATCGGCGCGGTGGCGACAGTGGTGCTGGGGCTGGGGTTCGGCCCGGGACTTGCCTCTGGGTCAACGCCGGTGATTTTCCTGACGCTCAGCGCGGCCCTGTTCGTGATGGGCTTTGTCTATGGACCGCTGGGCGGCTGGTTGCCGATGCTGTTTCCGGTGGCGGTGCGTTACAGCGGGATTTCAGTTGCATTCAACACCGGCGGGATAATCGGCGGCGCGGTGACGCCGCTGCTGGCCCAGAAGCTGAGCGATGCGGGGCATGGCGGGGCGGTGGGCCTGATCCTGTCCGCCGCCGGATTGCTGACCCTGGTGGGGGTCAGTCTGGCCCGCCCGGTGCGCGCCGCCTGACAGGCGCGCACCGCTTGGCTTCAGGTCGTGGGAGCTGCCGGTGTGTCGGAAACAACGCCCCAGGCCTCCTTCATCGTCCCGTCGGCCTGGCGTTTCCAGCCGACAACCCAATTGCCGACCTCGGTCTTGGGCTGTTTGGTGACGGGATCTGTGAAGGTGTAGCTATAGGTCGCCCGCCAGACCGCCAGATCGCCCGAGTCAGCAACATCGACATCAGCATTGCTGACCGAGAATTTCATGGCCGGATCCGCGACCTGCTCTTTGGTCAACGCGCGATCGCCGTCCTGACCTTCGACATTGGGCATGCCATGGAACATGCCGACAAAATTATTGGTATCCCACGACACCGCTTTTTCGGCATCGCGCGCCGCAAACGCGGCAACCATCGCGGTCATATTGGCCTGCACCTCATCGCCGACCTTGGCAGCATCTTTTGCAGGCGCGGCGGTGCAGCCGGCGATCAGTGCCAGCGCGGCAGCGCCGGTTACCAGCCGAAGCAGCTTTGATTTTGGCATAGCAGTCTCTCCAATCATGAAGCGACCCAAGGGCATGGCTGCGCCTGTTTGGTTAGCCCGTCAAGCGGCGGGTTTGAGCCGCATCAGCGAGAGCAGCGCCTTGCCGACCTTGCGGCTGGCCACAATCTCCAGCGTTTTGACCTGCGGCACTTCGCCCAGTCCCGTCTCAAGGCTGATCCAGCTGGCCGGGCCGATCCAGCCAAGCCGGGTGAGCTTTTCGAGCGCAACCACGCCCGCGCCGCTGCCATAGGGCGGATCGAGCAGGATTAAATCCAGCGGGGCTTTGGCGGGCCCCAGCGCGAGCACGGATGCGGCGCGGACATCGCATTGTGATTGCGCCTGAAGCGCGGCGATATTCGCCCGCAGCGCACGGATCGCAGCCGCATCCTGTTCTACAAAGATGCAAGCCGCCGCCCCGCGTGACAGCGCTTCGATCCCCAGCGCGCCCGATCCCGCAAACAGATCCGCCACGCTTAGCCCCTCAAACGTGCCCAGCCGGCTGACCAGCATGGAGAACAGCGTTTCGCGGGTGCGATCCGAGGTCGGGCGCGTGACCTCGCCTTGCGGTGCGGCAATCTTGCGCCCGCGCCATTGGCCGGAAATCAATCTCATTGGCGGCTAACGACCAGTAGGCCGGCTCGGGCGGGTGCGCTGAACGCGCATCCGGGCCTGCTGGTGCGATTGCAGCGGGGTGCCGGGCTCACCGGGGAGTTTCAGCCCCTTGCAGAACTTTTCAACATCGATCTGGCGAATCTCGATCGCGGCACCGCGCGGCAGATCGAGCAGCTCGAACGGACCATAGGATATGCGCAGCAGGCGGCTGGTCTGCAGGCCAAGATATTCCAGCACATTGCGCACTTCTCGGTTTTTGCCTTCGGTCAGGGTCATTTCCAGCCACTGGTTGCGTCCGGTCTTGCGCTCCATATTGGCGTCGATCTTGCCATAGCGGATGCCATCAATGGTGATGCCGTGGATCAGCTCTTCCAGCCGCGCCTGCGAAATTGCGCCAAATGTGCGCGCGCGATAGGTGCGCGGAATGCCCGTTGCAGGCAGTTCCATCGTCCGCTTCAGCTCGCCATCATTGGTCAGCAGCAGCAGCCCTTCGGTGTTGAGATCAAGCCGCCCGATCGGCATCAACCGGGGCGTACCCTTGGGCAAGGCGTTGGTCAGCGCAGAATAAATAGTTGGCCGCCCGGCGGGATCGCGTTCTGCGGTAATCAGCCCGGATGGCTTGTGAAAGGCAAACAACCGGGCAGGTTCCGGGGCCTTCACCGGATTGCCGTCCACGGTGATGCCGCGCAGCGTGGTCAGGATCGTGGCGGGGGTGGTGATGACATCCTCCCCCAGCTTGATCCGCCCCTCGGCAATCATCCGTTCAACCTCGCGGCGCGAGGCGATGCCGGCGCGGGCAAGCAGCTTGGCGATACGATCTCCTACTTTGGGAGGGCCGTCTTTGGGGCGAGAGGTGTCAGTCATGGCGGGGCCTTACGCGTTGAGAGGGCCGCCGTCACCCCTCTGCTGCGGACATCTGTTCCTCGCAGATTTCATGGAAGCGCCGGATCCCGCCTTCCAGCGTGCCCAGCGTCAGTTCGGGCACCGCTCCGGTCGACAGGCCCTGCTGACCCAGCGCAGCGGCGCGGAAATCTTCAGCCGCGAACACCCCGCCATCCAGCAGTTCCCAGCTGCGCTGCCAGTGATCACGCGCTTTCTCACTTTGCGGGGCCTCGGGGATCAGCATGAAATCCTCGACCAGCGTGCGGTCATGGCCCTGCGGCATCAAGGTCATTACGTTGATGTAATCGGGGCTGGCGATGATCACCGTCCCGGGAAACAGCTGGTAGGCAAAGGTAACATAGCGGCGCAGCGCGGCCATGTCGGTCAAATCCACGCCCTCAAGCTCAGCCGCACGCCCCACCGCAGAGCGCTGATGCGGGCCGATCACATCGCCAGCGGTGATCCCGTCCTTGAAGAACGGACCGATGGTTTGCGCATGCAGCCGCAGCACATGGTAGCTTTCCAGGAACGCATCCATGATCAGCTTCCAGTTGGAGGCGACGTCATGGGTCCGCCGGGCAAACAGGTGCAGATCGGCCAGACCGAACGCGGCAAAATCCTCGCCCAGCAGTTCTGGGCCGGAAAAATCGGCATCCGCTGCGGGCGCGAACCAGATCAGCCCGCCAGACTCCAGCGCGGGCAGTTCGCGCAGGCCGTAATCGGCCTTGTGCAGCCCGGGAAAGGTTTCAGGCCGGGGCAGGGCCAGCAGCCGCCCGTCCAGCGCATAGGTCCAGGCGTGATAGGGGCAGGTCAGCCGCTTGCCGCATTGGGCGTCGCTGCCTTCGACCAGCCGTGTCCCCCGGTGGCGACACACGTTGAGGAACACATGCGCGCGGCCATCCCCGTCGCGGGTAATCAGCAGCGGGCGCCCGGTGGCATCATGCGGGATAGCCATATTGCGATCCGGCAGCAGCGCCGATGGAGCCAGCACCTGGGGAAGCCGATCGAACAACAGCGCCTGCTCGCGCGCGGCATAGGCGGGATCGGTATAGGCTGCAGCTGGAACGCGGGTGATCCCGGCGGGGGCGCGGACACTGCCCTCGACAATCTGATGGGCGAGGGCCAGCTGGCCGTGGGTCGGCTCAAGCGCGGGCGAAGTGCCGGGAAGCGTGGTCGCGGTGCTCATGGGGGCTAGGCATAACCCATTTCGGCGCTAGTTTCGCGTCTAATTTCAAGGGAAGTATTTGCATGACCAGCAGCTCAGCACCGGTTGAACGTCCTAAAGGCTGGCGGCTGCTCAAGGCGGCGCTGAAAACCCGCAAGGCTGCAACAATGCTGGGCTTCGGCTTCTCATCGGGGCTGCCCTATGCGTTGCTGATCGGCACGCTCAACGCCTGGCTGGGTGAGGTCGGGGTGAAGCTGGCGACCATCGGCGTGCTTAGCTGGATCGGGCTTGCCTATGCGTTCAAATTCTTGTGGTCGCCTCTGGTTGATCGGCTGCCCTTGCCGCTGCTGGATGGGCTGGGCCGCCGCAAAAGCTGGATCGTGCTGTGCCAGTTCGTGCTGGTGCTGGCCTTTGGCGGGCTGGCCGCGACCAATCCGGCGACCGATATCGGCACCTTCGCGCTGTTCGCCTTCCTCGCCGCGATTGCGTCTGCGACGCAGGACGTGGCGGTGGATGCCTGGCGGATCGATGTGGCTGATGAACAGACCCCGGTCGAGCTGCTCTCACCGATCTATCAATTTGGCTATAGGATCGCCTCGATCTTTGGCGGGGCGCTGGCGCTGGTCATGGCGGCGCGGATGAGCTGGGCGCTGGTCTATATGGTGATGGCCGGGCTGCTTGGCCTGCTGATTATCGTCACGCTGCGCGCGCCCGATACCCCGCGCCCCGAAAAGGCACTGCTGCATCAGGCATTGGCAGAGCCCGGCGCGCTGCGCCCGCAAACCCGCGCAATTGCGCTGTCGATTGTCGGGGCGAGCTGGATCTGGGCGATCTATACGATCATTCACTTCATGGTCAGCATGCTGGCCGAAGCGCCGCCGGGCACCGTCCGGCCCTCGGTATCGGATTTCACCAAGCTTTATGCGCCGTGGATCGTGTTTGCGACGGTGGCGGTGCCGTTGATCGTGGCGGCGGTGACCAACTGGCTCAAATCGCACCACCAATCCGTATTGACCGAGCCGGATACGAGTGTTTCGGCCGGGCGGACTGCGGCCAATCACCTATATGTGGCGCTGGTCGCGCCTCTGGCGGAACTGGCCGAGCGGTTGCGCTGGGGGGTGCTGATCGTGATCGGGATGATCCTGACCTACACGCTATGCTACAACATCTGGGGCAGCTTCGCCTTCCCGTTCTACCTTGAGGAGCTGAAATACACCAAGGACGAGGTCGCCTTTGCCTCCAAGGTATTCGGCATATTCATGACCATGGCGGGGATCAGTCTGGGCGGTTATCTATTCGCCCGGGCGGGCCGGATGCCAACGATCCTGATCGGTGCGATCCTGCCGATCCTGGGCAATTTCGTTTACGCGGATCTGGCCGAAGGGGCGGTGCATATCGATGCGGTGGGCAATGCGGTCGGGCTCAAATGGCTGTTCGGCCAGTTCGGGTTCGATCCCCGGATGATCCGGCTGCTGCTGGCGATCAGCTTTGAGAATATCTCCACCGGGATCGCGGGCGCGGCCTTTGTCGCCTATCTATCGGGCATCGTCAGCAAGAATTTCACCGCAGTGCAATATGCGCTGCTGTCCTCGCTGACCTTCCTGATCGGGTCGCTGGGCCGGGGGATCGCGGGTGAGGCGTTTGACCAATATGGCTATGCCACCGTGTTCCGCTGGACCGCCGTGGCGGGGCTGGCGGCGGTGTTTTTCGTGCTGCTGGAATGGGGCCGGGTGCGCCGCGAACAGCGGCTCAATCAGGGAACTCAAGGTTGATCCGCAGGACTTCTCCGGCAAGATAAAGTGAACCGGCGATCAGCACATCACCGCCCGGTGGTAGCGCGCTGAGCGCTTGCGGAACGCTGGCGAAACTGCGCACCGGCAGATCGCTATGCGCGGCAAATTCCGCAGGCGCATGGGCCTCATGCCCGGGCGCGGGGACAACTGACAGGCTGAGCAACCTGCCCCGCAGCGGCGCGACAATCGCGGCTGGGTCTTTGGCGGACAGCATCCCGATGATCAGGTGAATACATCGTCCCCGGTCAAGCCGGGGACGACGGGATTCAAAAAACCGTGCAATCGCCAGCCCTGCGTCGGGATTATGCCCGCCATCCAGCCAGACTTTGCGGCCCGGGGCCAATGCGGTCAGCGGACCCGGTGCCAGCTGCTGCAACCGCGCGGGCCAGCGCGCCGCGCGAATGCCTGCAGCCATCGCTTCGGGGGAAACTTCGATTTGCGTCTGGTGCCGCAGCATCGCCACTGCCAGCGCGGCATTATCGGCCTGATGGACCCCGGCCAGCGCGGGGAGCGGCAGCGCTAACTCGCCCAGCCGGTCACGATAGGTGATCCCGTCGCCGGAAACCTCGGCCCACCAATCCAGCCCGCGCATCGCCGGACGGGCACCGGTCTGCATGGCAGTTTCGATCACCGTCTTGGCCACTTCCAGCGGATAGGCCTGCGTCACCAGCGGCACGCCGGGCCGGGCAATGCTGGCCTTTTCAAACGCGATCCGGTTCAGCGGCACTTGCGGCACGCCCTCTTCGGGCACCAGCAGGAAGGCCTCATGGTCAATCCCCAGCGTGGCGATCCCGCAGGCGGCCGGGCTTTCCAGCACATTGGTTGCATCGAACCGCCCGCCAAGCCCGACCTCGATCACGCAGGCATCGGCGGGAAACCGCGCAAACGCGAGGAAAGTGGCGGCGGTGGTGACTTCAAAAAAGCTGGGACAAAGATCCTCGGATTGGTCGAGCACCTCGTTCAGCAGCTGTGCCAGCAGAGCATCCTCGATCAGCTTTCCGGCGATCCGGATGCGTTCGTTGTAGCGGACCAGATGCGGCTTGGTCGCGGTGTGAACGCTCAAGCCCTGCGCTTCCAGCATGGCGCGCAGATAGGCACAGGTAGAGCCTTTGCCATTGGTTCCGGCGACATGGAAAGTGGGCGACAGCTGCAGCTGCGGATCACCCAGCCGGGCCAATATCGCGCGGATCGTCTCTAGTCCGAGGCGGCCCGAAGGCAGCGACAGCGCACCAAGGCGGTCAAGTTGTGCTTGGACGGCGGGACTGTCAGAGGTGGCGAAATCGCGCATCATTCCTCTCCGAAACGGAGAGGGGGACCGCCGAAGGGGGTGGAGGGGGCGGCCGCCGGCTGGATTGAACCGGCGAGAGGACGCGCCAAGAGGCTAGCCCCCACCACCATGCTGCGCATGGTTCCCCTCCCCGTTTCGGGGAGGATTTAAGCCGCCTTCGCGGGGGCCAGATAGCCCAGCACGGTCGCCAGCATCGCCCGCAGATCCTTCCGCGCCACCACCATATCGACCATGCCGTGGGCGTGGAGATATTCGGCGCGCTGGAACCCTTCAGGCAGTTTTTCGCGGATCGTATCCTGGATCACCCGCTGTCCGGCAAAGCCGATCAGTGCGCCCGGCTCGGCAATATGAACATCGCCCAGCATCGCATAGCTTGCGGTAACCCCGCCGGTGGTCGGATCGGTCAGCACCACGATATAGGGCAGGCCCGCCGCTTTCAGCCGGCGGATCGCCACCGTGGTTTTGGGCATCTGCATCAGGCTGAGAATGCCCTCCTGCATCCGCGCGCCGCCAGCGGCAGTGCAGATCACATAAGCGCAT
>JAYVKX010000175.1:0-8777 GCA_043768005.1 Novosphingobium sp.
GCCGCTCGATTCGGCCCCGACTCTTGATTCGGCTGGGTCCGATGCTTGCGGTTGCGCCTTTTGGCTGGTTTCCCTATCGCAGCCCCCGGCAATTAGCGTGAAGCCGAGGACAGCAAGCTTGAGCGACCGGGATGACAGCAAGGGTGTAAACTCCAACGCGATGTGGGGTGGGCGGTTTGCCGAAGGGCCGTCCGCGATCATGCGTGAGATAAATGCCTCGATCCCGTTCGACAAGGCGCTGTGGCGGCAAGATATCTCGGCGTCAAAGGCGCATGTTGCGATGCTGGGCACAGCTGGCATCGTTTCGGCAGCGGATGCTGCCACGATTTCAGCCGGGCTGGACCAAATTGCGAACGAATATGCGGCCAGCGGCGTCCCCGAAAACTGGGATCTTGAAGATATTCACATGACCACCGAAAGCCGGCTGGCCGATCTGATCGGGCCGGTCGCGGGGCGGCTGCACACTGCGCGCAGCCGCAATGATCAGGTGGCAACCGATTTCCGGCTGTGGGTGCGCGATGCTTGCGAGCAGGCGGACGCCGGGCTTGCCGCGCTGCAATGCGCGCTAGTGGCCCGCGCAGGCGAACATGCGGCCAGCATCATGCCCGGCTTCACCCATCTGCAGGTCGCCCAGCCGGTAACGCTGGGGCATCATTTGCTGGCCTATTATGAAATGGCTGCGCGTGATCGCTCGCGCTTTGCCGATGCGCGGGTGCGGATGAACCAGTGCCCGCTGGGCGCTGCAGCGCTGGCAGGAACCGGCTTTCCGATCGATCGTCATGCCACGGCTAGCGCGCTGGGGTTTGATCGCCCGACCGACAACAGCCTTGATTCGGTGTCAGACCGCGATTTCGCGCTCGATTATCTGATGAGCGCGGCGCAAACCGCGCTGCATTTGTCGCGGCTGGCGGAAGAGCTGATTATCTGGGCCAGTCAGCCGTTCGGCTTCGTGGTGCTGCCCGATAGCCTGTCGACCGGCAGCTCGATCATGCCGCAAAAGAAAAACCCCGATGCAGCTGAGCTGGTGCGGGGCCATTCGGGGCGGATCATCGGCTGCCTGACCGCGCTGATGATCACCATGAAAGGCTTGCCGCTGGCCTATTCGAAGGACATGCAAGACGATAAGCCGCCGGTGTTCGAAGCTGCCAGCCTGCTCACCCTGTGCCTTGCCGCGATGACCGGGATGATCGAGGGTGCGACCTTCCGCACTGGCCGGATGCGCGCTGCGGCGGAACTGGGCTATGCCACCGCGACCGATCTTGCCGATTGGCTGGTGCGCCAGGCCGGGATTCCGTTCCGCGAGGCGCATCATATCACCGGCGCGGCGGTCAAGCTGGCGGAAAGCCGGGGAGCGGCGCTCGATGCCTTGCCGCTCGCCGATCTTGAGACGATTGACGCGCGGATTGATGCCCGGGTGTTCGCCGCACTTTCGGTCGAAGCATCGGTGGCGGCGCGCGCCAGCCATGGCGGAACCGCGCCGGACGAGGTAAGGTTGCGCGTGGCCGAGGCCCGCACCGCCCTGGGCATGGAGTGATATCAATGCGCCGCCTGCTTATCCCTGCTATCCTGCTTGGCCTGTCTGCCTGCGGAGTGAAGGCTGATCTGAAGCCGGCGGCGGGCAAGGGGCTGCCGGTTGCACCCTATGGCCGCGAGGATCAGCCGACGGCGGAGGATCTGGTCAAAACCACGCCGCAATCGGCGCCAGAACGCAGCGTGGAACTGCGAAAACGCTCGGAAGAACGCACCGACGATCCTTTCGACCTTCCGCCTGCCTGAGAAGAAACCCATGGACCATTTTGAATTCCGCAGCGGCGTCCTCCACGCCGAAGATGTCTCGCTGAGTGCGATTGCCGATGCCGTTGGTACGCCGGTTTACGTCTATTCCCGCGCCACACTCGTCCGCCATGCCCGCGTGTTTCGCGATGCGCTGGCGATCCTGCCGCGCGTCCAGATTGCCTATGCGATCAAGGCCAACCCCAATCTATCGGTGCTGCGGGTGATGGCCCAGGAAGGCTATGGCGCGGACGTCGTCTCGGGCGGGGAAATGGACCGGGCGCTAGCCGCTGGCATCCCGGCAGAGGGCGTGGTGTTTTCAGGCGTGGGCAAGGACGCCGCCGAAATGGCCCGCGCGCTGGATGCCGGGATCGGCCAGTTCAACCTTGAATCCGAAGAGGAGGGGATCGAACTTGCCGCCATCGCCGCCGTGCGCGGCCTGACTGCCTGTGCCGCGCTGCGGGTCAATCCCGATGTCGATGCGGGCACCCACGGCAAGATCTCTACCGGCAAGGCAGAGAACAAGTTCGGGGTTCCTTATGACCGGGCAGGCGCGATCTATGCGCGGCTGGCCATACTGCCGGGGCTTAATATGCGCGGCCTTGCGGTCCATATCGGCAGCCAACTCGCCAGTCTTGATCCGCTGGAGGCCGCCTTCATCAAGATGGGCGCGCTGATGCGCGTCATCCGGGCAGACGGCCAGACGATCACCCATATGGATCTGGGCGGCGGGATCGGCGTGCCTTACAAGGCTGGTGATGTGTACCCCGCACCGCAGGACTATGCGGCGATGGTCGCGCGGGTCGCCGCCGATTGGGACGTGACGCTGATGTTTGAGCCCGGCCGGGTGATCGCGGGTAACACCGGCGTTCTGCTGACAAGGGTGATCCGGGTCAAAGAGGGTGTTATCGTACCCTTCGTGGTGGTCGATGCGGCGATGAACGACCTTGCCCGTCCGGCGATGTATGACGCCTGGCATGATTTCAACGCGGTTGTCCCATCGGGCCAGACGATGATCGCCAATATCGTCGGGCCGATCTGCGAAAGTTCCGATACTTTTGCTATGGGCCGCGAAATTGACGTGGTGGGCGCGGGCGATCTGGCAGTATTCCGGACCGCCGGAGCCTATGGCGCGACCATGGCCAGCACTTACAACAGCCGCGCGCTGGTGCCCGAAGTGATGGTCGATGAGGCGCGCTGGGCGGTGGTGGCGGACCGGATCGATCCCGCCACGATCCTGGCCGCTGAACGCGTGCCGGACTGGTTGAAGTGATCCAGTCGCTCCCGCTGTTCCACCGCATCACCGGCCAGCCGGTGATCGTGCTGGGCACGGGGGAGGCGGCAGCGGCCAAACGGCGGCTGGTGGAAAAAGCTGGCGGCATCGTGGCGGGCGAGGAAGCCGAAGCGCGGCTGGCCTTCGTCGGTATCGAGGATGAGGGTGAGGCGATAGCCGCTGCCGCCCGGCTGCGCGCGCGGGGGCTGTTGGTCAATGTGGTGGATCGTCCGGGCTTGTGCGATTTCACCGTACCCAGCCTGCTCGATCGCGCGCCAGTGCTGATCGCGATTGGTACGGGCGGCGTTTCAGCAGGGTTGGCCAAGGCGCTGCGGCTGCGGCTGGAAGCGCTGCTTCCGCCCGGATTGGGGCGACTGGCCGATACGCTTTTCGCCGCTCGTGCTGTGCTGCGGGCCCGGTTCCCCGATGGCGGCGATCGCCGCCGGGTGTTGGATGATGCGCTGGGTGAAGGCGGCGCGCTTGATCCGCTGCGCGCGGGGAGTGATGGCGCGGTAGCGGATTGGTTGCAGCGTGCCTCGGCAATCACTGACACCGCCGCCGAATTCGCCCTGACCAGTGCTGATCCCGATGATCTGACCCTGCGGCAGGCACGGCTGCTGGGAAGTGCTGATCTGATTGCCTATGAAGCCGGCGCGCCCGCCGCAATCATCGCCCGCGCCCGCGCCGATGCGGCGCAGGTGGAACTGGTACCCGGTGCCCCGCCCCCGGCGCATCCGGGACTTGTCGTGGTTATTCGGCTGGGGCAGGTTCCGGGCTGAGCAGAATATTCATCAGTGCGGTGGCGATCGGCTTGTCCCGATCATCCTGCCATGCCTCGGCGCTGACGCTGGCCAGCCGCCGTCCGGCGCGGGTAACCCGGCCGACCGCAAAGGTCCGCTGCATGGTACCGCCGCGCATGAATTCCACCGCGACATTGACCGGCTTGAGCCGCACCGGATCACCCCGCCGGGCAAGTTCGGCCTGAAGCGCGGCAATCGCGGCCATTTCCATCAGCCCGCTCAGCGCGCCGCCATGAAGATAGCCGGGTCGGCCCTGAATCCGGTCAGAAAAATCGACCCCCAACACCGGCATGCCATGCTCGATATGGTCAATCTCGATCCCCAGCCCGTGGGCATAGGGGGGCAGCGGCATGGTCACGGCGCTCATCCTGCAGCAGCCTCCATCATCATGAATGTGCCCGCGACATGGGCGACAGGATCACCCATGTCACCATCATAGGCAATCCCGCGAACAAACGCGATCGAGCGGGTCAGCTTGTAGCATTCGCCCCGACCGATCAAGGTTTTGCCGGGCACTGCGGCGCGCATGTAATCAACCCGAAGGTCAACCGTGACCTGCGGCTGAAACGATCCGCGCAGCGCCCACACCGACATCGAGGTGGCATTATCCATCAGGCTGATGATCGGCCCTGAGGCGAGAACGCCGCTGCTGGGCAGGCCAATCAGCTCTTCGCGCCAGGGCAGCGCCAGCTCCACCCAATCGGGCCCATGCGCGTGATATTGCATCCCCAGCCAGCCGCCGTGGCCAAGCCGGGTCATCAGCTTGACCGATTGCGATGGATCGAAAATAATCCCGGTGGGGATCGTTGCGCGGCTTACGGCAGGGGTGGGTTGGTTAGTCATCGCGGGTTCTGTGCTGGCAGGGCGCGCCGATTACAATGTTTTAATTTCTGACGCGGGACTTGCCCGGCGATGGTCTGGTGGCGGGGCATGAAGCTCCGTGTAACAGAGGGCCCGACCCATGAACCTGCCAAAAATCGATATCTCCGCGCTTCCCGATCTTGATACGCTGACCGGCGTCTTCGGCAGTCTGGCACACCCCATCCAGGCACTGCAATCGGATGATACCCTGCTGATCCTGATGGTTTTCGTTTACGACACCATCAAGCCTTGATGGTGCGGGCGGCGTGAAAATTCGCCCTGAACTGCAGGCGCTGCGGAGCGATGACACTCCGCAGCGCCATGCCCAGCAGCAGCTGAAAGCGCAGCTGGCCGATTGGCAGACCAGCGCTTCGGCCCGGCTGGCTGCGGACGAGTTGGAGCGGCTGGAGGGCGGAGCGGCGCTGGATGATTTGCCCTTGCTCGCCGGTTTGTTCACCCCCGGCGATCCCAGCGCGCGGCAATTCGTCGATGGGATGATCAGCAGGCTTTGTGCGGGCCTTGCTGCTGCGCCGCTGGGATTTGTGCCGCTGCGCTATTTCACCGATGATGCGCAGGCGACGATCATGCTCGCCCGCTCAGGCTTTGCCACGCTGTCGCTGCAAGCCTTTGACGGGATTGGCATGGGGCGGCGTCCGCGCGCGATCTCGGTCAGTTTTTCACCCAGCCACAGCTGGGAACAGGTGCTGGCGGGAGGCGCCGGGGCCGAGCTGGTCCATTGCCGTAACACTTTTCCCGATCGCGCTGAGCTTGCGATCGAGGCGCTGCAGCTTAGCCCCGGCACCATGCTGACCCGGTGCAACCGCGATACCGCGCTGCTGCTCGGCAGGTTTGCGGGCAGTCTGGTGACGCTGCGGTTGCAGCGGCGCAGCAGCAATTCCGGGGTGACCCGCGAATACCGGCTGGCGGATGGCGCGCTGGTCCATCAGGCGGCGGGAACCCCGCGCGACAGCCGGCTGGAGCTGACTGCGGCGCTGCTTGGCCGGATGGGGCGGATTGACGCAGCACCGCTGCTGGCCGCGATGGCGCAGGAGGAAGGCAGCGCGGGGCTGCGCTGGCAGGCCTTGCGCGAATGCCTTGGCCTGAACAGTGCCGAGGGCTTTCGCACGCTCTGTGCCATCGCCCGCGCACCCGTCGATCCGCTGTCTGTTCCGGCAGGGGCGCTGTGCGCGCAATTGCTTGAAGCCCATCCCCAGCTTGCCAGGCTTGAACCATGCCCCGGGTGATTGAACTGGCCGATGATCGTGTGGCCAGCCTGGCCGAATGCACCGATGCGCTTGGCGCACATGGCTTTGATCCCGGCAATGAGGACAGCCTAAGCCACGCCGCATCATGGCTGCGGCGGCTGGGCAATGATCGCAGCTTTCTGGGCGATCTGCTGATCGCAGAGCTGGCCGAGCGTCACCGCGATGATGTGCTGGAAAACAGCTACGGCCCGCAGGTGGTGATGCTCTCCCCGCCGGGCGATGATTTCTTCATCCGCGCCAATCTGTGGCCATCGCCCGCCGAACATATGATGCGGGCGAGCGGCGGACCCTCGTTCGTTTACGGGATGCCACATGATCACAATTTCAACTTCCTGACGCTGGGCTATTTCGGCTCGGGCTATTGGAGCGATTATTACGAATATGATTACGGCGAAGTCAGCGGCTGGCGCGGTGAGGAGGTGCCCGGCCTGCGGTTTGTCGAACGTTCGCGGCTCGATCCGGGCAAGCTGATGCTCTACCGCGCGCATCTGGATGTCCATGCGCAGCTGCCTGCGGACGAACTGTCCGTCTCGCTCAATATCATGCACACCAGCGGGGCGCAGGGCTGGCTGGATCAATACCGCTTCGATCTGGACCAGCGCCGGATCGGCGGGATCGTCTCGGGCGGATCGAGCGAGGCGTTCCTCCGGATCGCGGTGGGGCTGGGCGGCGGGGAAGCGGCGGACCTAGCCCAGCGTTTTGCCACACGCCACCCCAGCGACCGGATGCGGCTGTGTGCGTGGGATGCGCTGGCGGCAGGCGCGCCGGACATGGCCGCGCGCGATGCGCTGTGGCGCGAGGCGGAAGGGGCGGGCAGCAGGCTGGTTGCGATGGAGGCGAAGGCGCGGCGGGCGGAGCTAGTGGGTTAGACGAACCCGCCCCCCAGCGCATCGATGGCCGCCTGCAGAATCACCGCTGCCGCCGCTGAATCGATCCGGTCGGCCCGCTTGGCCCGGCTGATATCCTGCGCGATGAGGCCGCGTTCGGCGCTGGCGGTGCTCCAGCGCTCGTCCCACAGCAGGATCGGCAGGCCCAGCACGGCAAGGTTGCGCGCATAGGCCCGACTCGACTGGCTGCGCGGGCCTTCGCTTCCGTCCATGTTGATCGGCAGGCCGATCACCACGCCCGTGGCCGAACGCTCGGCAATCAGGGTCGCCATCAGCAGCCGGTCCGCGCCGAATTTGCCGCGCTTCAGCGTTTTGCCGGGTGATGCGAACCGCCAGCCTGCATCGCAAAAGGCCGTGCCGATCGTCTGCGTGCCAAGATCAAGTGCCAGCAGCGTCCCGCCGCCGGGCAGGCTGCTGCGAAATTCCAGCGCGCTGGTGGTGATCAGGCTACCGGTTTCCACGCCGCCACTCGCTTGGTAAAATCGGCCCGGACATTGGCCCAGAACAGGGGGATATCATAGACGTGGTAATTGTTACCCGGCAGCACGAATGGCCCCATTTCAGGCGGTGCGCCGATCGACAATATCCCGTCGGCGCGGCACGCAGCCCCGACCATGCCGGGCTTAATCCGCCCGGTTTTGAGCAGCACATCGGGGATCATCGTGCCAAGATTGGCGCTGGCCGCTGCCGCACCGCCGATGCCGCCGCTGAGCGGGTTGGAACAGAGGAATGGGCTATCCTTCAAGGGCTGTCCGTCCAGCCCGGGATGGCGCGCATAGGCAGCGATCATCATCGCCGCATCAGCCGGTTCCGCATAGCTTAGCCAGCTGACCACGCAGCCTGATTGCGCGGGCGCGGTGCAGGCGGGCAGGCCCATGCCAGGCAGATCATGCGCCAGCGAAACCGGCCAGCCGATCACATAGGCAGCGGCAATTCGCCGAGCGATCGGCCTGCCCGCGATCCGGTCATGCAGCAGATGGATCAGATGGAACGAGCCCTGGCTATGCCCCGCCAGCACGATCGGCGCGGCAGGATCGCTATGGGCCACAAAGTAATCAAAGGCCTGCAGCACATCGGCATAGGCAAGATCGAGCGCCTTGGTGCCGGCCGGAGCCCCGGTCAGGAAGGCACCGAAGGCCGCTTGGCGATAGCGCGGAGCCCATAGCTGCGCTGCCGGGGCGAACGGGCTGGCGAGGCCGCGAACCATGACCTCGGCCATCAGGCGCGATGGCTGATGATCCAGCGCGGCGTTCCAGTGGAACTTTTCAAGATAGCTGGTCGGATGGATGAAGAACACCGCCGCCTTGACCGGGGCCGGGCTGGCCGGGGCCCCATCGGGAACCCATAGCGCCGGATCCTTCGTGCCCATCCCGGGCTGCGAGATCCACATCGCCGGATCGGCATAGAGATTATCGGCCAGTGCAGGCTGTGGCTTGAACTCCTCTGCCGGAACGAAGGCGATCCGCGAGAGCTGATCGGGATAGAATTGCAGTGCCAGCCGCCCGGCCACAAACACGACGATCAGGAAGGCGATCAGGTAAAGGAATTTGCGGGCCATATCTGCTTATTCCGTCCCGGCCGGTTCGTTGCGTTCCGATTGTCGTTCCAGTGCGATCTTGATCATCGCGACCAGCGGATCGGCCAGCGCCAGCCCCAGGATGCCAAACAGCGCGCCCATCACCAGCTGTGCCCCCAGCACCAGCGCGGGGGCAAGATCGGCGGTTTTCTTGGCAACCATCGGCACGATGATATTGCCGTCCACCGTCTGCACCACAACATAGACCGCGATGCAGTACAGCCCCATTTCGGTTCCACCCGAAAATCCGACCATCACCATCAGCAACCCGGAAATCGGCGCGCCGATATTGTGCAGGAAGGCCAGCAGCCCGGTCAGCAAGCCCAGCAGCGCGGCCATCGG
>JAYVKX010000176.1:0-4375 GCA_043768005.1 Novosphingobium sp.
GATCACACCACGGTTTCAGCCAGGATCGCACGGCAGATTGCGGTCGAGGCGCGCGACAAGGAAATCCACTGCGTCGATGCCCCTGTCACCGGCGGACAGGCCGGGGCGGAAAAGGGCACGCTGGCGCTGATGTGTGGCGGGCGGACCGAGGCGATCGAGGCAGCGCGTCCGATCATGGAAGCCTATTCCAGCCGGATCGTCCATGTCGGCAAGGCGGGGGCGGGGCAAACCGTCAAAATGGTCAATCAGATCACCTTTTCGGGGATCATCGCCAGCCTGTCAGAAGCGATGCGGTTTGCGCAGGCTGCGCATCTCGATCTCGACAAGGTTTATGAGGCGATCTCGGGCGGCGCGGCGCAAAGCTGGCAGATGGACAACCGCTGGGCGACCATGGCCAGAGACGAGTTTGATTTCGGCTTTGCGGTGGACTGGATGCGCAAGGATCTGGGGCTGGCGATGGATGAAGGCCGCTCGCTGGCAGTATCCTTGCCAACCACCGCGCTGATCGATCAGTTTTATGCAGATGTTCAGGCACTGGGCGGGGGACGGCAGGATACCAGCGCGATTATCCGCCGCCTGCCAAAAAGGGGTAAGAAATGATGCGGCGTTTCCTGTTTTGTGTGCTGCTGGCTTCGGCCAGCCCGGCCCTGGCCGATACGCTGGTCGATAATGTCGATGGGGTAACACTGGATGCCAAGGGCGGGATCGAGCATTTCACCGGGTTGCTGATCGGCGATGATGGCCGGATCGAGCAGATCTATCACCGCGGCGACAAGCGCCCGGCCAAGGTCGATTATCTGCTCGATGGCAAAAACCGGGTGCTGATGCCCGGGCTGATCGATGCCCATGTCCATGTCACAAGCATCGGCTTTGCGGCGCTCACGCTGGACCTGTCGGAGACGAAGTCGCTAGCCGAGGCGCTGGGCATGATCCGCGCCTATGCCGCCGCACACCCCGACCGGCCCTGGATCATCGGGCGCGGCTGGAATCAGGAACTATGGGGTCTGGGCCGGTTCCCGACTGCCGCCGAACTCGACGCCGTAGTGGCGGATCGCCCGGTATGGCTCAACCGGGTCGATGGTCATGCCGGCTGGGCCAACAGCCGCGCGCTAGCGCTGGCGGGGGTCACTGCGCTGAGCAAAGCTCCGGCGGGCGGACAGATCGAGCGGCTGGCCGCGGTCGGCAAGGCTCCCGGAAAACCTGCGGGCGTGCTGGTCGATACAGCGACCGATCTGGTCGCAAAGGCAGTGCCCGCGCCGCGCCCCGAGGATCTCGATCTGGCGTTCGCCAAGGCGCAGGAACTGCTGCTGGCGCGCGGAGTGACCGCCGCCGCCGATATGGGCACTTCGATCGAGGATTGGCAGGCCTATCGCCGCGCAGGCGATGCCGGGGCCTTGCGGATCCGGATCATGAGCTATGCCTCGGGCACCGAACAGATGACGTTGATCGGCGGGCCGGGGCCAAGCCCGTGGCTCTATGATGATCGGCTGCGGCTGAACGGGGTGAAGCTTTATGCCGATGGCGCGCTGGGATCACGCGGAGCGGCGCTCAAAGCGCCCTATTCGGACAGTGCGAAAAGCATGGGGCTGCGCATAACTGCCGACACCCAGCTCAAAAACATGATGAGCCGCGCCGCGATCGATCATTTTCAGGTGGCGGTCCATGCGATCGGCGATGGGGCCAATGCCGCGGTCCTTGATGCGATTGACCAGCTGGCGCTGACTTACCAGGGCGATCGGCGCTGGCGGATCGAGCATGCCCAGATCGTCGATCCGGTGGATATTCCCCGCTTTGGCAAAAACGGCGTGATCGCCTCGATGCAGCCGGTCCATCAGACTTCGGACCGGACCATGGCCGAAGCGCGGCTGGGGCCGGCGCGGCTGGCCGGGGCCTATGCGTGGAAGTCGATTTTGGCAGCGGGCGGCAAGCTGGCGTTCGGCTCCGACGCGCCGGTCGAGCTGCCCGATCCGTGGGCCGGGATGGCGGCGGCGACCACCCGGCAAGGGCCAGACGGCCAACCGTTTGGCGGGTGGCAACCGCAAGAGCGGATCTCGCGTGAGGCAGCGCTGGCGGCCTATACGGAGGACGCGGCCTATGCCGGGTTTGCCGAGGGCCGGTTTGGCCGGCTCGTCACAGGTGAACGCGCCGATTTCCTGCTGGTGGACCGCGATCCGCTGCTCGCCAGCCCGAACGAGCTGCGCGCGACGAAAGTCTTGCAGACCTGGGTTGGCGGGCGGCTGGTCTATGATGGAGCGAAGGAAAGCGCGCGTTAAACCAGAGGCTCAGGCGGCACGGCTTCACTCTCGGCAAGCTGCGCCTTCGCCTCGCGCCGCTCACCCAGCCACATCACGATCAGCGAGCCTTCGAACAGGATCAGCATCGGGATCGCCAGCATCAGCTGCGAAACCACATCGGGCGGGGTGATGATCGCCGCCAGCGCGGTAATTGCCACGATCACATAACGCCGCGCGCCCGATAATTGCTTGCGCGTGACGATGCCGGCCCGGTTGAGCAGCAGCAGCAGCACCGGCAGCAGGAAGCTGATCCCGAAGGCCAGAATAAACTGCATGACCAGGCTAAGATAATCCCCGGTCCCCGGCAGCGCCTCAAGCTTTAGCCCCCCGCGGGTACCCTCAAACCCCAGAAACCAGCGGAACGCGGTGGGCATGACCACATAATAAGCCAGCGCCGCGCCGCTGGTGAACAGCACCGGGGTCGCGATCAGAAACGGCAGGAAGGCGTTCTTTTCCTTGGCATATAGCCCCGGCGCGACAAACGCCCACAGCTGATTGGCGATCACCGGAAAGCTGATGAAGAACGCCGCGAACAGTGCGACTTTGAGGTTGACGAAGAAAGCCTCGTACAGCTGCGTGTAAATCAGCTTGCCCTCGCCTGCGGGAAATGCCGCAGTCAGTGGCCGGACCAGAAAGCCGAAAATATCGTCGGCGAAATAAAGACAGACGCAAAACGCCAGTCCCAGCGCCATGACACTGCGCAGCAGCCGGGTGCGCAGTTCGATCAGATGATCGAGCAGCGGGGCCTGGGTTTCATCGATATCGCGGAGATTGAGTGCCATGGTCAGAGCGGCAATTGCGGCGCGGTGGACGGCTCCGGCGCTTCGGCAGGGCTCGTTCCCGGATCAGGCCCGATGAGCGCACCAGCTTCTGCACTGGCTTCGGCAGAAGCAGCTGGATGCGCGGCCATGATCGCGGCGTTCTGATCGGTCCACTTCTTTTCCATTTCCTCCATCTCGGCCTCGCGGATCATGTTTTCGATGCCCGAGCGGAAATGGCCGGACACGCGGCGGATCTTGCCGATCCACTTGCCCGCCGTGCGCAGTGCAAGCGGCAGATCCTTGGGACCGATGACGACAATCGCCACGATCACGGTAAGCAGCAGCTCTGACGCGCCGATATCAAACATTGCAGATTGGCCTGGTGGGCTGCTTACTGCGGAGTCGATTTGGTCGAATCGACCACCGTTTCACCATTCAGCGCCGCCGGCTGGGCGGGGATTTGTGCAGGTGGCGGGGCGACCGGGCGATCGGTGGTTTCCTCCGTCATGCCTTGTTTGAAGCTTTTGATCCCCTTGCCGAAATCTCCCATCATTTCGGAAATCCGGCCACGACCGAACAGCACCAGCACCACCAGCGCGAGGATCATCAGGTGCGGAAGCGACAGACCCATGAGATTACTCCTGAACTTTTACGGGGCAAAGCGGCGCTGCCGCCTGCCAAAACCCCTGTTGCATTCCATTTAGGCCATGTTGCCCGGCTTTGCGAGTCACTCTGGCGATTCTTCGTTCAGTTCTTCTGCTCCAGCCGAACCCTCATCCATCGCGGCGGCCAGCGCATCCTCGACCGGATCGAGCAGGCCTGCGGCGCGCAATTCGTCAATTCCGGGCAGGTCGCGGCGGCTGGCGAGGCCAAAATGGGTCAGAAAATCAGGCGTGGTAGCAAAGATCACCGGGCGCCCCGGCACTTCGCGGCGTCCGGCAATCCGCACCCAGCCCGCTTCCAGCAGCACATCCAGCGTCCCCTTGGCGGTCTGGACCCCGCGGATCGCCTCAATCTCGGCGCGGCTGACCGGTTCGTGATAGGCAACAATCGCCAGAACTTCGGTGGCTGCCCGCGACAGGCGGCGCGATTCTTCGCGTTCCCGGCGCAGCAGATGGGCCAGATCAGGCGCGGTCTGGAAATGCCAGCGGCCCCCGCGTTCGGCCAATTCGATCCCGCGCCCGGCATAATGCGCCGCAAGTTCCGCCAGCGGCCCCCGCACATCCGCCCCGCCAAGATGTGCCGACAGGGCTTGCACGCTGATCGGTACTTCGGCAGCAAACAGCGCCGCCTCAACCGCGCGGACCAGATCATCCAGCG
>JAYVKX010000177.1:0-2799 GCA_043768005.1 Novosphingobium sp.
GACACCCCTGGCGAGATAGGTCTGGCCGATCCCGCCCAGTAGCAGGAAGGGCAGGGTGCCCGCGTCCATCTTCTTGTCGTGGAGCATGTGGTGGGCAAGCGCCGCACCGCTGCACTCAAGGCCTAACTCGCCCAAGCGGCTGCGCATGCCGATGTTGGCAATATGTGCCTCAATCCGCGTTGCCTCATCCGCTGGCATCAAGCCGCTGGCGGCTGAAAAACGGGCGGCGAGGACCATGCCTAGCGCCACTGCTTCGCCGTGGAGCAGAAAATCCGAAAAGCCGGTCTCCGCCTCCAGCGCATGGCCGAAAGTATGGCCCAGATTGAGCAGTGCCCGGGTGCCCGTACTTTCAAATTCATCCGCCGCCACGATCCGCGCCTTGGCCCCGACCGAATAGGTCACCGCATATTCGCGCGCTGCCGCATCGCCCTCCAGCAGCCCTGCGCCATTTGCCTCGCACCAGGCAAAGAACGCCGGATCATCGATCAGCCCGTATTTGACCACCTCGGCATAGCCGGCCCGCAGCTGGCGTGCAGGCAGTGTATCCAGCGCATCAAGATCGGCCAGCACCAGCGCAGGCTGATGGAATGCGCCGACCAGATTTTTGCCCGCAGCTGTATTGATCGCGGTCTTGCCGCCAACGCTGGAATCGACCTGCGCCAGCAGCGTGGTTGGCAGCTGGATGAACTGGCAGCCGCGCTTGAGGATTGCGGCGGCAAAGCCGGTCAGATCTCCGATCACCCCGCCGCCCAGCGCGATTATGTGATCACCGCGTTCCACCTCTTCGGCCAGCAGCCAGTCCACCGTTGCGGCCAGTTCGCCCCAGCTTTTGGTCGCCTCTCCGGGGGCAAGGATGCGCCAGCGCACTGTATGGCCAGCGCCCGCCAGCGCCGTTTCAACCACCGATCCCCAGGCCGCATGAACCTGCGCATCAGTGATGATCGGCACATGCTGCTTACGCAGGCGTGCACCGCACTGCGCAGGCAAATCACCCAGCAGCCCGCGGCCAACCCGCACTTCATATGGCCGCCCGGCGATATCGACCGAAATTACAGCCATGCCTTGATCCCTTTCAACACCCGCATCACCGTGCGGCTATGCGGTGTGTTGCCGCTTTTTACATGGATCGGGGCCTGCGAATAGAACGGCTCGCGCTCATCGCGCAGCCGGGTCAGAATTTCGCGCGGATTGCCGTGCTGCAGCAGCGGCCGGTTGTTCTTGCGCAGCACCCGGTCAAGCAGCGTATCGACATCGCTATCGAGCCAGATGGCGATGGTCTGGTCCAGAATCAGGGCGCGGGTTTCATCGTTGCAAAACGCGCCGCCGCCGGTCGCGATGACGTTGCGCCGCCCGGAACCGATCAGCCGTGCGATCACCCGCCGCTCCCCATCGCGGAAATAGGGCTCGCCATAAGTGGCGAAGATTTCCGGGATGGCCATTTGTGCGGCTGATTCAATTTCATCGTCGGCATCGGTGAAATGGAGATGCAGCAATCCCGCCAGCTTGCGCCCGACGCTTGATTTACCGACCCCCATCATGCCCACCAGCACCACCGGACGGTTAATCCGCTGGCCCAACGCCTGTATCTCGTCGCTGGAAAGGGTGGTTTCGTCGTCTTCCATTGCGGCCCTGCCTATAGTTGCGCTAACCGGCTGTGCAAGCACCGCCGGTCGGCGTGTGAGCGAAAGGCAAGCGATTGACGGGACGGACGCGCAAGGACTGGCTGCTGATCGGGGCTGCAATCGCGCTGATCGGGCTGCTTGCCTTGGCCTGGAGCGCGGGCGGCGAACAGCCGCAGCGCCCGATGTCCGATGCTGTGAGCCTGCCCGGAGCTGATAAGTGAGGCGCGCGCAGCTGCTGCTGGCTGGGGCCGCACTGGCGCTGACGTCGGTTTGGGCAATCGCGCAGGATGCCCCCGAATCGTTGCTTCCGCCCGGGTTTGACAAGCCGAGTTCGCGCCCCGCCAAACCGGCGGCACCTGCCGCAGCGCCGGTTGTAACCCGGTCCGGCAACAACGCGGCCGGTTCTATATCTACGCCAGTTGTTCAGGCGATTCCCGATGGCGGCACCAGCACGGCCCCGGCGGCTGCGGCTTCATCCAGCAAATTGCCCTCCCTGCGCGAGCTTGAGGCGCTGTCGCCCGATCAGCTCGATGATCTGCTGGGGCTGAAACCCAAATCGGATATCCCCCCCGCCGCGCGGAGATCACTGACGCAGGTGGGCATTCTGGCTGAGGGAGAGGGCGGGTTCGCGGCGGGATCGCTGGCCGGGCAGGACGGTTCGCTGATCCGCGCTGCGCTGGCTGGAAACAAGGGCGCGCTGGTATCGCGCTGGGGCCATGTGTTGCTGCGCCGCGCACTGGCTTCGCGGCTGGATGCGCCTGCGCGGCTGGATCCGGCCGATTTTGCCGGATTGCGCGCGGCGCTGTTGGTGCGGATGGGTGAGGGTGAGGCTGCCCGCGCACTGGTCCAGGATGTCGATGCCGGTAACTATTCCCCGGGGCTGATCCAGGCCGCGATCGATGCCTATGTGTTCACTGCCGATATTACCGGGATCTGCCCGGTGGTCGCGGTGCAAGGCGGGTCGCGCAAGGATGCCGATTGGAAGATCCTGCGCGCGATTTGTGCTGCCTTTCAGGGCGAAGGTGCCAGCGCGATGGCCCAGCTTGACCGGGCCGATCTCCAGAAGAAATGGCCCAAGATCGATTTGTTGCTCGCCCAGAAATATGCCGGAGCCGCAGGCACCGCGCGACGCGCGGTGAAGATCGAATGGGATGAGGTGAGCGAGCTTAATCCGTGG
>JAYVKX010000178.1:0-2365 GCA_043768005.1 Novosphingobium sp.
TGGCCCTGGCTTCAGGATCAAGCCGGGCATATCCGGCGATCCATTGATCGACCCACGGATGGTTGCGCTCGTGGCGGGGATCGTGTCCAGGCAACATCGCCCTGAGCAGGCTGGGTCCGGCCCCGGCCAGAAACCGCACCGCCCAGCCCCAAACATTCAACCGACTGCGCACCGACCGCCACCGCCCATCGTGCTCCAGCAGCGCAATATAGCAGCGGCGTGACCAGCGGATCACATCCAGCGATCCGTGCAGCACCCCGAAGGCGCGCTGCCAATAGCCCGGCGTGACCGCCTGATAGACATCATGCGCCACCAATTTGTGCTCGGTTTCCTCAACCATGTGCCACAGGATGAACGAGGTGGCGGCCGGATCGGCACCGGCAAACAGCTGCAAGCGGCGTGAGACGAGCCACCGGGTCAGGCCCAGAGTCATCGCCTCAAAGCCCGCCGAATAGGCCAGCCGCTTTCCCAGCGGCATTTTGCCAAGCCGGGCATAGGCCCGCGCCATATCGGCCTCGACCTGCTGCAGCGCGGTGTAGCCATGGGCCAGCAGACGATCGTTGAACCGGCGGTGGGTGCGATAGTGCTGGGTTTCCTGCAGGCAGAATTCACGCGCTTCCTGCTTGATCGCGGGATCGCTGATCTGCCGCGCGGCTTCGCCCAGCGTGCTGACCAGGAATGGTTCAAGATGCGGCATCACAAACGAAGCACCGTTGATCATCTGGGCGAATTCAGGCTGCCCAGGAATCCAGTGCGCGGCGGCATGATCAGCAAAGGCGAAAGCGCCCGGCCGCACGGTGATCGGCTGACACGATTTGCCCATGGCCTTCCCGCCACCGGCGATTACACCTGTTGCCGCCACGATGCCCTTCTCCCGCCCACCGCACGCGATAAGCACTAACATGCCTCCGCAGCCGATTCCAATAACAGTGTTATGGCACTGGTATTTCACCGCGCAAGTCCTTAAGTGCAGCCAATGGCTGACCCCGCACGTAGACTGGCTGACGACACGGCGGCCCTGCGTGACCGGCTGCTGAAAATCGCCGAGACGCTGCTGGTCAGGCACGGACCAGACAGGATTTCGATGCGCGAACTGGCGCGCGAGGCGGGCATTTCCACCATGGGCATCTACACCGCGTTTGGCGGCAAAGACGGCGTGATGCGTGCGCTTTACGCCGAGGGATTCGCCCGGCTCTACAGTTATGCCGCCGCCGCTGAAGATCGCACCGATCCGGTCAAGTGGTTGTATCAGGCGCTGCTTGCCTATCGCCGTTTTGCGCTGGCCAATGTCGGATTCTACCGGCTTATGTTCGGCGGCGACAAACGCTTTGTACCGATTGATCGCAACGCCCGGTTCGGCACTCTGGTCGTGCCCGATCGGGGTGCCTATCCCTCCTACGGATCGCTGATGGACGCCTTTGTCGAAGGGCAGCGCTGCGGGGTGATTACCAGCCAGCGTTCGGCTGACGAGCTGGCGCATCTGTCCTGGGCGGTGATCCACGGCCTCGTCAGCCTGGAGATTGCGGGCTACGTCGATCTGACCAGTGCCGATGCCCGGTACAACGATAGCATCGCCCTGTTTGTGCGTTCGGTGCTGACCGATCCAGCAGCAAGCGAGCTGCCGGCGCTCTAACGCTCCTTGGTCGCCGAAAACGCCAAATCGGGGTTCTTCTCCTGCTGGTAGCTCACGTCCCACGAAGACCGCGCCATGAACACCATATCGCCGTCGCGGTCTTTCGCGAGGTTCGACTTGTTGAAATCGGCAAAAGTCTTGAGCGCGGCCTCCCCGCCTTTGACCCAGCGCGCGGTATCGAAGGGGGCCATTTCGAGCACGGCCTCAACCTTGTATTCGGCTTCGAGTCGCGAAATCAGCACATCGAGCTGGAGCTGTCCGACCACGCCGACAATCCACTGCGCGCCGATTTCGGGATAGAACACCTGGATCACGCCTTCTTCGGACAGGTCATCCAGCGCCTTGCGCAGCTGCTTGGTTTTGGTCGGGTCTTTCAACACCACCCGGCGCAGGATTTCCGGCGCGAAATTGGGCAGGCCAGTGAAGCGCACCTTGTTGGTCTCGCTCAGGGTATCGCCCACCCGCAAGGTGCCGTGGTTGGGGATGCCGATGATATCGCCCGGTTCGGCCGTATCGGCCAGTTCACGGTCCTGCGCGAAAAACAGGATCGGCGAGTGGATCGCCACCGGCTTGCCCAGCGCCGAGGGCGTGAGGTTCATGCCGCGTTTGAAGGTGCCCGAAACCAGCCGCATAAAGGCCACCCGGTCGCGGTGCATCGGGTCCATATTGGCCTGGACCTTGAAGATGAACCCGGTCACTTCCTTGCCCTCGGGCGAAATCACCCCCTGATCG
>JAYVKX010000179.1:0-6062 GCA_043768005.1 Novosphingobium sp.
GCGTGCCCCTGGCCACCGCCACCCCGGCATCCAGATGCAGCTCGCGCGGGCGGCCATAATCATACAGCCGAAAAGTGATGTCGCTGTTCTGTTGCACTTCGATCAGGCTGACCCCGGCCCCGATCGCATGGACGGTGCCGGCGGGAATATAAAAGAAGTCACCGGCGCGAACCGGATACCATTCCAGCAGCGCCTCGATCGAGCCATCGAGCGCGGCGGCGCGCAGCTGATCGGCGTTGACCGGTGCGGCAAAACCCACCCCCAGCACCGCGCCGGGATCAGCCGCGATGACCAGCCAGCATTCTTCCTTGCCCTGATGGCCCAGCCCCTGCGCCATAGTCTGGGTATCGCAGGGGTGAACCTGAACCGAGAGTTTTTCGCTGGTGAAGATATATTTGACCAGCAGGCCCGCCAGCGCGGGCGGCGGCTCGAACCACACCTCGCCAATCCGCTGGCCCACCGGCGCAACAAACGGCGCGGGCAGCAGCTCCCTGCCCCACGGCTTTTCGACCATCCGGATCGGCAGGCCTGCGCTCATTGGTTGGCCGCGCCGTCAAGCTTGCCAACTAGCTGCGTCCCCGCCGCGCTGGTCACCAGAATGTCATCGCCATCGACCACGATGATCACATTTTCCAGCCCGATCACCGAAACCCGCGGCCCGTCGCTATCGATCAGCACCTTACGGCAATCAACCAGCTCGGCCCGACTGGCCCCGGCCCCGCGCACGGCATTGCCTGCCGCATCCTGATCAAGTGCGGCGTGCAGCGCCTCCCAATTGCCGATGTCCGACCAGGCCATATCGGCTGCCACCATCGCGGCGCGGGTGGTGTTTTCCATCACCGCATAGTCCACCGATTCGCTGTCGATCGCGGCAAAGGCGGCTGCTTCCGGGTGGAACCGCGGGGCGTCATCGCGGCCTTGGGCCACCGCTACGCGGGCCGCAGCCAGCAGCTTCGGACGATGGGTGCCCAGCTCACGGATGAAATCGCTGACCCGGAAGGCGAAGATTCCGCCGTTCCACGCATAGGTGCCATCGGCCAGAAACCCCGTGGCGCGCGCAAGATCGGGCTTTTCGACAAACCGGGCGACCTGATGCCCAGCGCCGCCAATCGCCGCGCCGCGCTGGAGATAGCCGAACCCGGTCTCGGGCCATTTTGCCTCGATCCCGAACGAGACCAGCCAGCCCTCGCGCGCCAGAGTGGCGGCGGCAGCGGCAGCGGAGCGGAAGGCGGCAATATCGCCAATATGATGATCGCTGGGGCAGACCAGCATTACCGCATCTTGCGGCAGACGCAGCGCCGCCAGTGCAATCGCGGCGGCGGTGTTGCGGGCCGCAGGCTCAACGATGATCTGCGCGCCGGTGCCGCCGCCCAGCTGCGCCTCGACATGGGCAAGTTGCGCCGCGCCGGTCACGATCACCGGCGGGGCAAAGGCGGCAGCGTCACTCGCCCGGGCGAGGGTCGCCTCAAACAGCGTCTGAGCGCCGACCAGCGGCAGAAACGGCTTGGGCTTAGCCGCCCGGCTGCGCGGCCACAGCCGCGTGCCGCTGCCGCCGCACAGGATTACCGGGGTAATTAGATTGCTCATGGGATCGCCGCTAAGATATTCATATGTGGGCCCATCTAGCACAAACCTCTCGCCAAAGCGTTACACCGCTAGCTGGATAACGCGGCTAATCCTGCCACGGTTCCAGCCGGCAACCTTCACCTTCGCGGAATGTCGCGGTCTGGCGAGCAAGCAGGGGAAAGCGGGCGGTGACGCTCTTGGCAGCTTCATCCGCGCGCAGCGTGATCAGTTCCATGCCCGATTCAAAATCCTTGGTGCAATCAGACAGGCCGCGTCCGCCCAGATAGTGGCACGAACAGCCCACCCGCGCGCCATAGGCTGCGCCTACCTGCGCATAGCCATTGATCGGCTTCCAGAAATAGCTGAGCAGCCCGGCCAGGATCACCCCCGCAATCACCAGCCTGCGCCAAGAGCGGCGCGAGCCAGTCCGGTTCACAACGGAAGGGGGTGGAGTGATCGGGTTTACGGTTGCCATATCTATCCGGTTGCGCGAGGGAAACGCGCCATGTCGACACGCCGCCTTTCCCTTATCCTTACCGCGCTTGCGCTGCCAGCCCTTATGGCGTGTGGCAGCACCGCCCCGCCGCCCCCGCCGCCCTTGACCACCGCCGCGCTGCGCGCGGTAATCAAGCAGCCCGGGGTGCCGCGTGAGAAGCTGGCCCGGGCGGTGGATGTGCTGTTTTCCCGTGATGAAACCGCCGAAACCCGCGCTGTGCTGGTGCTGCATGATGGGCAGATCGTGGCCGAACGCTATGGCCCCGGCTATCATGAGAACACCCGCTTCATCAGCTGGTCGATGGCCAAGACGATCACCGGCGTGATGATCGGGCTGCTGGTCGCCGATGGCCGGTTGCGGCTGGATGAAAGCGTGCCGATCCCGGCCTGGCAGCGCCCCGGCGATCCGCGCGGCGAGATTACGCTGCGCCAGTTGCTGCAGATGCGCTCGGGCCTGCGCTACACCGAAGCGGGCGATCCGATCTATACCTCGGATGAAGTGCGGATGCTGTTTCTGGATGGGCGCGACAATATGGCCGCCTATGCCGAAGCCCAGCCGCTCGAGGCGGAGCCGGGGCGGAAATGGGAATATTCCAGCGCAACCACGGTGATTCTGGCCGATCTTGCGGCCCGCGCGCTGACCAATAGTACAGATCCCGAAACCCGCCGCCGCGCGGTCGGCGAATATCTGCGGACCCGGCTGTTCGAGCCGCTCGGCATGCGCTCGATGGTCCCCGAATATGACGCTGCCGGCACCATGATCGGCGGCAGTCTGATCCACGGCACTGCCCGCGATTGGGCCAAATTCGGCGAGTTTTTGCGGGGCAGCGGTTCGGTCAAGGGCGCACAGCTGGTGCCCCGGAACTGGATCGAATTCATGGTCAGCCGGTCTCCGCGCAACCCCGGCTATGGCGCGCAGATCTGGCTTAACCACCCCCAGATGGAAGACGGACATAGCGAGTTTCCCGGCGCGCCATCCAGCACGTTCTCGATGAACGGCCACCTTGGCCAATTCGTCGTGGTCTCACCCAGTCAGGGCCTCACCGTGGTTCGCCTCGGCAAGACCGGCGAAGGTGCGCATGAGCCGGTGCGGGCGGCAATGGCCCGGATCATCCAGCTTTTCCCGAAGGATTCGACAAAGTGACCGCAAAAACCGCATTGATCACCGGGATCACCGGACAGGATGGGGCTTATCTCGCCCGATTGCTGCTGGAAAAGGGCTACCGTGTCCACGGGATCAAGCGCCGCGCCTCCAGCTTCAACACCCACCGGATCGACGAGATCTATGAGGATCCGCATGCCCCGGATCCCAAGCTGACGCTGCATTATGGCGACCTTACCGATGCGACCAATCTGATCCGGATCGTCCAGGAAACCCAGCCGGACGAGATCTATAATCTGGCCGCGCAAAGCCACGTCCAGGTCAGCTTCGAAACGCCTGAATATACCGCTAATTCCGATGCCATGGGCACGCTGCGGCTGCTGGAGGCGATCCGGATCCTGGGGCTGGAGCGCAAGACGCGGTTCTATCAGGCCTCAACCTCGGAGCTTTACGGGCTGGTCCAGGAAGTGCCGCAGCGCGAGACGACGCCGTTCTATCCGCGCAGCCCCTATGCGGTGGCCAAGCTCTATGCCTATTGGATCACGGTCAATTACCGCGAGGCTTACGGCATCCATGCCTCCAACGGGATCCTGTTCAACCACGAAAGCCCGCTGCGCGGTGAAACTTTCGTGACCCGCAAGATTACTCGCGCTGCCGCCGCGATCACGCTGGGGCGGCAGGAAGTGCTGTATCTTGGCAACCTCGATGCACGGCGCGATTGGGGCCATGCCCGCGAATACGTCCGGGGCATGTGGCTGATGGTCCAGGCCGACGAGGGCGATGATTATGTCCTCGCCACGGGGGAGACCACCACCGTCCGCCAGTTCACCGAATGGGCCTTTGCTGATGCCGGGATCAACCTGGAATGGCGCGGGACAGGGTCAGGCGAACAGGGCTTTTGCACGGCCACCGGGGCCCTGCGGGTTGCGATCGATCCGCGCTATTTCCGCCCGACCGAGGTTGATCTGCTGATCGGCGATCCGGGCAAGGCGCATCAGAAGCTGGGCTGGAAGCACGAAACCAGTGTGCGCGAACTGGTCCGCGAGATGATGCAGGCCGATCTTGAAACCATGCGTGCCGCGCCGCTGGGCCGAGGCGGTTAGGGGTGCGGATAGCGCCGATGTATTCGCTCGCGGGCAAGCGCGTCTGGGTGGCGGGGCATCGCGGCATGGTCGGCTCCGCGCTCACCCGGGCGCTGGCGCGTGAGGAATGCGAAGTGCTCACCGTCGCGCGCGATGCGCTGGATCTGACCGATCAGGCGGCGGTGCGAAACTGGATGGCGGCAACGCGCCCTCAGGCCGTGTTCCTCGCCGCAGCCAGAGTGGGCGGGATCCTTGCCAATGACACCCAGCCGGTCGATTTCCTCCGCGACAATCTGCTGATCGAGACGGCGATCTTTACCGGCGCGCATGCCGCCGGAGTGGAAAAGCTGCTGTTCCTAGGGTCGAGCTGCATCTATCCCAAGTTCGCCCCCCAGCCGATCAATGAAGACGCATTGCTGACCGGCGCGCTTGAGCCGACCAATGAGTGGTACGCCATCGCCAAGATCGCCGGGATCAAGCTGGCGCAAGCCTATCGCAAGCAATATGGCTGTGATTTCATCAGTGCCATGCCGACCAATCTGTATGGTCCGGGCGATAACTTCGATCTTGCCTCGAGCCACGTCATGCCCGCGCTGATCCGCAAGGTGCATGACGCCAAACAGTCTGGCGGCGCCGTGGAAGTCTGGGGGACCGGCACCCCGCTGCGCGAATTTCTTTACGTCGACGATTGCGCCGATGCCTGCCTCCATCTGATGAAGAATTATTCGGGCGAAGGCCACATCAACGTCGGCTCGGGCGAGGAGCTGTCGATTCTGGCGCTGACCCGGCTGGTGATGAAAATTATCGGCTATGCTGGTCCGGTGGTATCCGATCCCGCCAAGCCCGATGGCACGGCGCGCAAGCTGTTGGACAACAGCAAGCTCAAAGCGCTGGGCTGGAGCCCGTCCACCCCGCTGCGCGAAGGGATCGCGCTGAGTTATCAGGCGTTTCTGGAGGGCGAGGGGCGCGGGTTTTAGAGCCGGAAAGTCCCTTCCACCACGGTTACACAATCGCCGCCCAGCCACGCGCTGGCCCCATCGCGGCGGCAGCTGAGCTGCCCACCCCGCTTCGAGGCCTGAAAGGCGCTGAAGCTTTCACGGCCCAGCCGGTCGGCCCAGAACGGGGTCAGCGCCGCATGGGAAGAACCGGTCACACTGTCCTCGTCAATACCGCAACCGGGCACGAACACCCGGCTGACCACATCGGCCGTCTCGCCTGCAGCTGTGACAATGAGCTGCACATCACCAAACGCGGCGAGCGCGGTGAAATCGGGTGCCAGCGCGCGGACTTCAGACTCCGAGGCGTAGAGGAAAATGTTGTAATGGCCATCGCCCGAGCGCCACACTTCGGTGGGCTGGCCAAGCAACGCCGCCGCCTCGTCCCAACTGCCGCGCGCCGTGGGGATCGCGGGCAGGGCCAGCTCATAGCCGGTGCCATGCCGCCGCACTTCGAGCAGGCCGGCCTGCCGGGTACGGAACCGGACCCGCTCAAGCGCAGGATCACGCTCCAGCAGCACATGGCCCGAGGCGAGCGTGGCGTGGCCGCACAGCCGCACTTCCAGCTCAGGGGTAAACCAGCGCAATTCCCAATCGGCGTCTCGGGTGGCATCGGCTACCAGAAAGGCGGTTTCGGCAAACATGTTTTCCGCCGCGACGGCCTGCAACACGCCATCGTCCAGCCAATCTTCCAGGATCATCACCGCCGCCTGATTCCCGGCAAAAGCGCGGCTCGCAAAGGCATCGACGTGCCAATAGGGGATGGCGAGGCTCAATTTGCAGGCTCCTTGGTAACGGGCAGTCCAGCCAGCAGATCGGCGG
>JAYVKX010000180.1:0-4608 GCA_043768005.1 Novosphingobium sp.
CCAGAAGCGGATCCGCTCAATCTCGGGCAGATGGGTTTTGAGGCTTTCGATTTCCTCGTGATACATCAGATACATGTTCTTGGGGCCGACCGCTTCGAAATCGAACTGCTGGCGGATCGTCAGCCCCGGGGTTTCAACCCATTCGCCTTTCAGCCAATGACGCGCGGGAGCGGTGACTTCGCGGATGTTGATTTCCGGGTTGAAATTGGTCGCAAAGGCCTGCCCGTGATCGCCGCCGTTGCAATCGAGAATGTCGAGCGTGCGGATCGATTTCAACTTGTGCTTCCTGAGCCAGGTGGCGAACACGCTGGTAACACCCGGATCGAAACCTGACCCCAGCAGCGCCATTAGCCCCTTTTCACGGAACCTTTCGTGATAGGCCCACTGCCAGTGATATTCAAACTTGGCCTGATCGCGCGGCTCGTAATTGGCGGTGTCCATATAGTGGACCCCGGTAGCGAGGCACGCATCCATGATCGCCAGATCCTGATAGGGCAGCGCCAGATTAACAATCAGCGCGGGCTGCACCTTTTCAATCAGGCGGATCATCGCCTGAATCTCTTCAGCGTCGATCTCATAGGTATCGATGGCAACGCCAGTGCGCTCCTTGACCGAGGCAGCAATCGCATCGCACTTGGCCCGGGTCCGACTGGCCAGGCTGATATGCGAAAAAATCCCGGCGTTCGCAGCCTGCAATTGAGCCATCTTGTGAACCGCGACGGAGCTGACCCCGCCTGCACCGATAACCAGAACCTTGCTCACCCGAATCTCCTTTGGCTGCGCTGCGCCCGCGCATATAGGCTGATGGCATGACTTCACAACCGGTGCCAAGCCTACCCACAAGACGCCCTACCCCCGAAGGCGTGGCCCGTGCTGCAATAAAGATAGCAGAACTTCTGCCGCAAACGCCACTGCTCGAAACGGAAATCGGCGGGGTGACGGTATGGTGCAAGGCCGAAAGCCTCCAGCCGATCGGCGCCTTCAAGATTCGCGGTGCCTGGCACCGGCTGACCGATCTCACAGAGGATGAACGCGCCCGCGGCGTGGTGGGTGTTTCCAGCGGCAACCATGCGCAGGGCGTGGCCTGGGCCGCGCGGCGGCTGGGGATCCGCGCGACCATCGTGATGCCGATCGATGCGCCGCAAGTGAAGCTGGATGCCACCCGCGCGATGGGCGCTGAGGTGGTGACCTATGACCGGCCCGGCGGGGAAGACCGCGATGCGCTGGCCGCGCGGCTTTGCACCGCGCAAAACGCGACGCTGGTTCACGCCTTCGCCGATCCCTGGGTGATCGAAGGGCAAGGTAGCGCGGGTCTGGAAATCATCGCCCAAATGAAGGCGCGTGGGCTGGACGGCCCGACCCGGATCATCGCCTGCTGCGGCGGCGGCGGGCTGAGCGCAGGACTCGCGCTGGCTTGCCCGGATGCGGAGATCATTCCGGTTGAGCCAGAAGGCTGGGACGATGTCTGCCGCAGCCTTGCTGCGGGCGAGATCCAGCAGGTTTCCGTCGCTGCCCCGCCCACCGCCTGCGATGCGCTGCAAACCCCCGCCACCGCGCCGATCAACTTCGCGATCCTGAAAGAGCGCTGCGCCTTTGGCGTCTGGGTCAGTCCGGCCGAAGTCCGCGCGGCGCAGCGCTTTGCCTTTGCCCGGCTGCATCTGGTGCTGGAGCCCGGCGGCGCGGCTGCGCTGGCGGCGGCGCTGGCGGGCAAGGTATCGCTGGATGGACGAACCGCGATCATGCTGACAGGCAGCAATACCGATCCGGCCAGCTTCGCCAAGGTGCTGGCGGAGAGCGATTGACCCGGATTTGACAATCTACTGAACCCGCCGCAGTCTTAGGGCCTGAGAAAAGGGGGGGATACATCATGCAAGCGCAAATACTCGCACCAGCCGCCGTGCTGGTGCTGTGGTCACTCATCATGCTTAACTGGCTGGCGCTAGGCCGACTGCCGCCATTATTCAAACAACCCGGCGGGCTGAGCGCGACCAAACGGGGTGGACGGGGTGCGGACCTGGAGGGTGTACTACCCGATAGTGTCCAGTGGAAATCGCACAATTACGCGCATTTGATGGAACAGCCGACGATCTTTTATGCGGCTGTCCTGATCATCGCGGTCATGGGCGCGGGCGAGCTCGATGTGACGCTGGCATGGGGCTATGTGGCGTTTCGTATCGCCCATTCGCTGTGGCAAGCGCTGGTCAATACCGTGCCGGTCCGCTTCACCCTGTTTCTGATCTCAACTGTATGCCTGCTGGTGCTGACGGTCCGCGCCGTCATGCTCACCTTGCTCGCAACTCCGGGAGTAGTCGCATGATTGGAATGGAAATACTGCAACCCGTCATCGTTCTGGCGGGATGGACCATGGTGATGTGGCTGTGGATGTATATCACCCGCCTGCCCGCGATGAGTGCGGCCAAGATCGATAGCAAGAACCTGATCGGAGGAACCGGCCAGACCCTTGACGCGGTCTTGCCCGCCAAGACCCAGTGGATCGCCCATAACTATAACCACCTGCATGAAGCACCGACGGTGTTCTATGCGGTGGCGCTGGTGCTGGCGATGATCGGTCAGGGTGATGGATTCAACGCCAGCATCGCCTGGGCCTATGTGGGTTTGCGGATCGTTCACTCGCTGGTGCAGGTGCTGTCCAACCGGGTGATCGTGCGGTTCGGCATTTTCGTTTTGTCGAGCATCGCGCTGATGATGCTGACCGCTCACGCCGCGATGGCGCTGTTTCACTAATCCGTCGTCCCGAACTTGATCCGGGACCGCTGGCCTCGTCGATGCTAGGTATTATCGATGTGGCAGCGGTCCCCGGTCAAGCCGGGGACGACGTCCTGATAAACAAACTTGCCAGCTCGACATGGGTTGACCAGCGGAACTGGCCGACCGGCCGCAGCTCTGCCAGCCTGTACCCCGCCTCGATCAAGGTGGCGGCATCGCGCGCCCAGCTTGATGGGTTGCAGCTGATATAAACGATCTTCGCCACAGTGCTTTGCGCCAGATGCTCCACACTATCGCGCGCACCGGCGCGGGGCGGATCAAGCAGCACGGCGGCAAAGCGGTTCAGCTCGTCCACTTGCAGCGGATTGCGGAACAGATCGCGGTGCAGCGCGTGGACTTGTTTGCCGGCCCGCGCCGCTGCGCCCTTGCAGGCCATATGCGCATCGCGCGCCGCCTCTACCGCCAGCACTTTGGTCGGGCCGTTCGCCAGCGCGAAGGCAAAGGTGCCAAGGCCCGAGAACAGATCCGCGACCGTGGCGCTGCCTGCCAGCCATTCCTGCGCCGCAGCAACCAGCGCCGCCTCGCCGTCAAGGGTCGCTTGCAGAAAAGCGCCAGGGGGCAGCGGTACGCTAACACCCGAGAGCAGCACCGTGGCCGGTTCCGGCTCCCACAGCGTTTCGGGGCCGTAACCCTGATCCAGCGTGAGCCGTGCCAAAGCGTTGTCGCGGGCGAAATCGAGCATCGCCTCGGTCGCGGCCAGTCCTTCAACGGTCAAACCCTTGAGCGACAGGTCAAGCCCCTGCTCTGCCAGCGCCATTTCAATGTCGACTGCGATACGGGATTTGGCCTTGGCTTTGCCTTTGGATTTATCCGAACCCTGCCGCGCCAGAAGTTTGCGCAACGGGCCGATGATTGCCACCAGTTCGGGCGCGAGCACCGGACATTCACCCAGATCGACCAGCCGGTGCGATTTGGCCTCGCGGTAGCCGACCTCGATCCGCCCACCGCTGGTTTCCGCGCGCAGCGAAGCGCGGCGACGGGTGTGCGGCGGAGACAGATACGGCACGGCAATGAGCTCTGCGCCCAGCGAATGGCTGGCCGAGGCATTGGCGACCCGCGCTTCGACAAAATCGATGAGCGATTGCTCGTCCAGCTGCTGCAGCTGGCAGCCGCCGCAAGTGCCAAAGTGGCGACATGGCGGGGTAACGTAGTGCGGCCCGGGCTGCAGCGAGCCATCGGCCAGCAGCATATCGCCGGGTGCCGCAAAAGGCGCAAACCGGCCCGAGGCGGTAACCCCGTCGCCCTTGGCTGCGATACGAATAATTTCTTCAGTCTGGCTCACAGGCCGCCGCGTAGGCGCTGCGGATGCTTGCGGCAAGCATCGCGGCAGAGAAAGCTGGCGGAGCCAGTCGCGCGCCCTCGCTATGCAGCCAAACACCCTCGCAGACAGCGGCAAAGGGATCGGCGCCCGTGGCCAGCCTGCTGGCAATCGCGCCGGCCAACACATCGCCGGTTCCCGCAACCGAAAGCCAGCTAGGCGCGCGCGGCACACAGACGATCCCGCCATCGGGCCCGGCGATCACTGTATCCGGCCCTTTGACGACCACGATCATCCCGCTGGCCTTGGCCAAAGCGGCGGCGCGGGTCAGTTTGGTCCCGCTTGCCCTCAGACCAAAGGCGCGTTCGAGCTGAACCAGCTCACCCTCATGCGGGGTGGCGATCAGCGGGGCTGTGCGCTCTGCCAGCAGCCGACTGCCCAACAGGACCAGCGCATCGGCATCGATCACCGCCGGAATATCGCTGGCCAGCGCCTCGGCCAGTCGCTCGCGCGCATGGCCATCGCGGCCAAGCCCCGGGCCGACCAGCAGCGCATCGATCCGG